>JBOIGK010000444.1:0-9041 GCA_050742695.1 Advenella sp.
TGGTGTCAAGGTCAAAATCAGTACCTATGAATGGGGCGAATACCTTAAGCGCGCCAAACAGGGTACGCATGACGCCATTATGGTGGGCTGGACCGGCGATAACGGTGATCCGGACAATTGGCTGGGCAATCTGCTGTCATGCAACTCGGTCGGCGGCGTCAATTACTCGCGCTATTGCTACAAGCCATTTGACGATCTGGTGGTCAAGGCCAAACGGGTGACCGATAAGGAAGAACGTACTAAACTGTACAAAGAAGCACAAAAGATTTTTCATGAGCAGATGCCCATGTCGCCTATCGGCACATCGATTGTGAACGTCCCCATGAACAAGAAAGTCGAAGGCTTCAAGATCAGTCCTTTCGGCCTATTTCAGTTCTATGGCGTCAGTCTGAAATAACGATCTCGGCTATCGTAGGAGCCAAAACGAAGGCTGCCCCGACAGGGTGGCTTTCGCTTTGGCATATGTTTTTTCAGGACACGTGCAATAAACCGGTCATATCTCATATGGCCTGAGTGTCCACGGAGGCTGGCCTCATGTTTTCCTTTATTCTCAGGCGTCTGGCGATTCTGATACCGACATTTTTCGGCATCACGATCCTGACGTTTCTTCTCATTCATATGATTCCCGGTGATCCGGTGATGACAATGCTGGGCGAACGCAATGTCGACCCGGAAATGTACAAATCCATGATGGCGCGGCTTGGGTTGGATCAGCCGCTGCATATCCAATATCTGAATTATCTGGGCGGTTTGCTGCAGGGTGATTTTGGCAAGTCCTTTTCCAGCCAGAGCAGTGTCTGGGGAGAATTCGCCGCCCTGTTTCCGGCCACGCTGGAACTGGGTATCTGTGCCCTGTTGTTTGGCACTGTCTTTGGCATTTTGCTTGGCGTGCTGGCCGCCATCAAGCGCGGCACGTTCCTTGATCATGGGGTCATGGGCTTGTCGCTGACCGGGTACTCCATGCCGATTTTCTGGTGGGGCCTGATGCTGATCATGCTGTTTTCGTCCTACCTGGGCTGGACGCCGGTCTCTGGCCGTATCAGCCTGACCTATGACGTGCAGCCGTATACCGGTTTCATGTTGATCGACTCGGTGATCGCGCAGATCCAGGATCCGGAATACAACAGCGGCGCTTTCCTGGATGCGGTCATGCACCTGATTCTGCCCTCTGTTGTGTTGGGTACCATCCCGCTGGCGGTCATCTCGCGGATGACCCGCTCTTCGATGCTGGAAGTTATGGGCGAAGATTATGTCCGTACCGCCAGGGCCAAAGGGCTGTCGCCAAGGCGTGTCATCTTTGTTCACACACTGCGCAATGCCATGATTTCCGTGGTAACCGTGATCGGCCTGCAAATTAGCACCCTGATTGGCGGGGCCGTGCTGACGGAAACTATTTTCTCCTGGCCGGGCATCGGTAAGTGGCTGGTCGACGCCATTTTCCGGCGTGACTATCCGGTGGTGCAAAATGGCCTGTTGATCGTGGCTGTCCTGATCATCCTGGTCAATCTGGTGGTGGACATCGTTTACGGCGTTGTCAACCCACGGATCCGTCATGCAAAGTAAGGACGACATCATGAATCAACTCTCTGTGGCAGATACCAGCGCAGCAACGGCCGGCGGCATCACGTATCCGTCGCCCTTGCGTGAGTTTATCGACAGTTTTTCCAATAACCGGGGCGCGGTCGCCGGCTTCTGTTTTCTTGTCATCATGGTTCTGGCCGCCGCGCTGGCGCCATGGCTGGCTCCGTACGATCCTTTGATGCAGTTTCGTGATCATATGCTGCAGCCGCCGGCCTGGCAGCAAGGGGGCAGCGCCGCCTATTTGCTGGGAACAGACGAGGCCGGCCGAGACATCCTTTCACGACTGATGCATGGCGCACGACTGTCGCTGGTCATTGGCTTTTCAGCGGTGATTATCACGCTGGTGCCTGGCATTCTGCTTGGTCTGCTGGCGGCCTTTTTCCCGCATTCCGCAGGACGCCTGCTTATGCGCATGGCAGACATCATGATGTCTTTGCCATCGGTGCTACTGGCCATTGCAATCATGGCGGTACTCGGTCCCGGTATTACAAATGCAATGATCGCAATTGCAGTTGTGGGTTTGCCCGGTTACATGCGCATTGTGCGGGCCTCGGCCATGAGCGAGCTGAGCAAAGATTACGTCATGGCCTCTCGCGTAACCGGCGCCGGCGTTCTGCGCCTGATGTTTATTACCGTGCTGCCCAACTGTATGGCGCCACTGATCGTGCAGGCGACGCTGGGGTTCTCTTCGGCCATCCTGGATATTGCAGCCCTGGGCTTTCTGGGGCTGGGCGTGCAGCCTCCGGCGCCGGAATGGGGCACAATGCTTGCCACGGCGCGCGATTACATTACCAGTGCCTGGTGGGTAGTCACCTTTCCCGGGCTGACCATTCTGCTCACGGTACTGGCCATCAATTTGGTGGGCGATGGCCTGCGCGATGCGCTGGACCCCAAACTGAAACGCGCGGCATAGGAGTCACGAATGAGTTTATTGAACATCCGTAACCTGTGCGTGCGGTTTGGTACCAAAGACAAACCGTTTCTTGCTGTCGACGGGGTTGATCTGACGGTAGATCAGGGCGAGCTGCTGGGCATTGTGGGCGAATCCGGTTCGGGCAAATCGGTGTCCATG
This sequence comes from Advenella sp., assembly GCA_050742695.1. GTDB lineage: Bacteria > Pseudomonadota > Gammaproteobacteria > Burkholderiales > Burkholderiaceae_B > Advenella. Next base: position 2,654 of record JBOIGK010000444.1, read on the forward strand.
ATGGCAATGATGGGCTTGCTGGACGGGCAGGGTACCGTGACGGCGGAGCAGATGCTGTTTGATGGACAGGAACTGTCTGTGTTAACTGCCAAGCAGAAGCGCAAGATCATCGGCAAGGATATCGCCATGATTTTCCAGGATCCGATGACTGCGTTAAATCCCAGCTATACCGTAGGCTTTCAGATCGAGGAAGTGCTCAAGGTTCATATTGGTCTTGATCGCAAGGCTCGCCGCCAGCGCGCTATTGAGCTGATGCGCGAAGTGGAAATTCCCGATCCAGAACGCCGTCTGTCAGCTTATCCTCATCAGTTGTCCGGCGGGATGAGCCAGCGTGTGGCTATTGCCATGGCGATAGCCTGTGAGCCGCGCCTATTGATTGCCGATGAACCTACCACTGCACTGGACGTGACCATTCAGGCGCAAATCATGGACTTGCTGTTGCGTTTGCAAAAAGAACGCGGCATGGCTCTGCTCATGATTACGCACGACCTGGCAGTTGTCTCGGAAGTCGCGCAGCGTGTGGTGGTCATGTATGCAGGACAAATCGCCGAAATGGGCGCGGTGCGGGATGTCTTTTTCGAGCCTGCTCATCCGTATACACGGGCATTGATTGCCTCCATTCCGGAATCGTGTCGTGGTTCGCGGCGCTTGTCTACGCTGCCGGGCATGGTGCCGGGGCAATATGATCGCCCGTCGGGCTGTTTACTCTCGCCGCGTTGCCCTATCGCCCAGGAGCGTTGTGTGCGTGAGCGTCCGGAACTCATCAGCTATGGCGACAGGGCGGTGCGCTGTCATACACCGCTGATTCCATTGCAGGAAGTCAAGTCATGAATGATATCGTATTGAAAACAGAAAACCTGACACGCTATTATGATGTGTCGCAGGGGTTTATGAAGCCGCGTGCCACGCTCAAGGCGCTCAATGGCGTGTCGCTTTCATTGCAGCGTGGCAAGACCCTGGCGGTGGTGGGCGAGTCCGGTTGCGGCAAATCGACGCTGGCGCGGCAGCTCACCATGATCGAAGCACCAACCTCCGGGACGTTGTGGCTGGAAGGGGATCAGGTCGATGCAGGATCGTCTTCACAGATCAAGGCCTTGCGCAGCAAGGTGCAAATGGTGTTTCAGAATCCCTATGGCTCGCTGAACCCGCGTCGCAAGATTGGCGATCAGCTTGAAGAGCCGCTGATTATCAACACCACTCTGAAAGGCGCCGAACGCAAGGAGCGCGTGCGTGACATGATGCAGCGCGTCGGCTTGCGGCCCGAGCATTATTATCGCTACCCGCACATGTTCTCCGGTGGCCAGCGCCAGCGTGTGGCCATTGCTCGCGCGATGATGCTGCGTCCCAGTATCGTTGTGGCCGATGAACCCACGTCGGCGCTGGATGTATCCATTCAGGCCCAGGTGCTTAATCTTTTTCTTGACCTGCAGGATCAATTGCATACGTCATATGTATTCATTTCCCATAACCTGTCGGTGGTCGAGCATGTCGCAGACGAAATCATGGTGATGTATCTGGGGCGGGTTGCAGAAAGCGGCCCGAAACAGACCGTGTATGAAAAGCCATTGCATCCATACACGCAGGCGCTGCTGTCGGCAACACCTTCTATCTATCCGGAAAAACGGACCGTGAAAATCAAAATCGAAGGCGAATTGCCGTCACCGTTGAACCTTCCTTCAGGCTGCACTTTCCATAAACGCTGCCCGCATGCCGTGGCGCGGTGCAGTGAGCAAGAGCCATTATTGCGTGAAGTGCATGGTCGGCAGGTTGCCTGTCATCTGGCCGAGCAGTTCGCATAAGGCGCCCGCGGCTGTTCTTTGCTACTTGCTTTTTTTGTCCGGCCGGTCTGCATAGCGGCGATATAAGGTTATAGGCTGCGCGTCACATTCCGCCAGCCAGTGATTGATGGGTTGTCCGTGCAGCGCCATGTCAGGTGCAATATCCAGCAAAGGGCGCAGCACAAAAGCGCGCAGGTGCATGCGAGGATGCGGCAAAGTCAATTGAGTGGTGTCCTGCACCAGGTCGTCATAGCAGAGGATATCCAGGTCCAGCGTGCGCGGTGCATTGCGATACGGGCGTGCCCTGCCATGGTTCAGTTCAATGGCCTGTAGCGCCTGCAGCAGATCGGGTGCAGACAGCTCGGTGGCCAGCCGGGCCACAGCGTTGATATAGTCCGGGCCCGAAGAATCTATCGGGGCCGTCCGGTACAGGTCTGAAACCTGATGCAAAACAGTATGGGGCAGGGTGGCGATATCGTCCAGGGCCCGATACAGCGTGTCTTCACTTTCACCCAGGTTCGACCCCAGGCCAATATAGGCGCTGTGCACCTGGCTAAGAAGCCGCAGGGCGGCTTGCGTTACCAGCGGGCGTATCGCCACTGGTGTTGCCTTTGCTGGTATTGCTGCGCCGTTTACGCCGCTTGCGTGGGGTGCTCGCTGGCCCGGCTGCCTGTTGTTCGGCTGTAAGGGCTTCAATCATTTGCGTACGATCGCCAGGATTGGCGTCGGCCAGATCCATCCACCATTGCGCCAGCACGCTGTCAAATTCATTGCAGGCGGCACGCAACTGCAGGAAATCGCATGCAGCGCGAAAGCGCGGTTGCTCTGTCATGCGCCAGATCTGTTTGGGTATGCGACGTTCAAAGCGCGGCTGCATAAACCAGATTTCACGCATGTCCGCAGTGTGCCGACGCTGTATGGCCATTTTACTGATGTGCGTATCGATGACCAGATCGGCCGCCTGGCTCAGCGCGGGTATCGGATGTTCCTTGCGCTCCAGGTTTTTCTTCCAGTTAATATCGACCAGTCGCCACAGCAGTGCTGCAAACAGAAAGCTCGGGCTGACCGATTTGCCGGCACGCACCCGATGATCGGTTCGCTCCAGCGTTAGTTGGACAAATTGTTCGCCTCCGGGCTGCCTGAGCACCTGATCGATCAGCGGCAGGACGTTTTCGTGCAACCCTTCCTTGCGCAATTGCTCCAGCGCGACAATCGCATTACCACAGGTCAGCAGCTTGAGCGTTTCATCAAACAGGCGCGAGTCTGGCACATTTTTGATCAGCCCTGCCAGATTGCGAATCGGGGCCTGTGTTGCCGGTTCGATCGTGCCATTCAGTTTGGAGGCAAAGCGAACTGCGCGCAACATGCGCACCGGATCTTCGCGAAAACGTTTTTCCGGGTCGCCGATCATGCGAACCAGATGATTTTTCAGATCGGCCACACCGTTATGGTAATCAATAACGGTTTCCTTGACCGGGTCGTAATACAAGGCATTGAGCGTGAAGTCGCGACGGGCGGCATCTTCCTGCTGCGTGCCAAACACATTGTCATTCAGAATGCGGCCATCGGCATCAGTGTGCTGGTCCCCCTGCGAGGGGGCGCGGAATGTGGACGTCTCGATAATTTCCTGGCCGAAGACAACGTGCACCAGTTGAAAACGCCTGCCAATGATACGGGCACGCCGGAACAGCGGGCGGATTTCCTCGGGCGTGGCACTGGTGGCAACGTCAAAATCCTTGGGTTCGTAACCCAGGACCAGGTCGCGCACTGCGCCGCCAACAATAAATGCATCGTAGCCCTTTTGTTGCAGCACTTCGCAGACCTTGATGGCGTTGCGCGAGACCAGGCGTCGGTCAATCTTGTGCTGCTCGTGGGAGTAGACCCGGTGTTTATCTTTCAGGACGGGCGCGGCAAAAAGCCGGCTGACGAATGTGCGAATGGTATTTTTGATCATGTGATTGTTTTTGTTGGTCCCTGTTATTGCAAAGGAAATAGATCCAGTACCGGCCAGCCTTTTTTATTTGCCAGTTCGCGTAGCGGCGGTACCGGGTTGGTTGCAACCGGATGGGTTACCGCTTCAAGCAGCGGGATATCATTCTGGGAGTCGCTGTAGAACCAGCTCTCGGTAAAGTGCTCAAGCGTCAGGCCCATGTTGCCCAGCCATTCATTGACGCGGACGATTTTGCCGCCCTGATAACTGGGCGTGCCTACGACCTTGCCTGTATAGCGGCCGTTTTTGTACTCCGGAACCGTGCCGATCACATGCGGAATGCCAAAGGCACGGGCAACCGGCGCGATGACGAATTCGTTGGTGGCAGACACCAGGCAACACAGGTCGCCCTGTTCCAGATGTTTTGCTACCAGGGCCACCGCCGTGTCGTGCATGGCGGGCCTGACCACTTCGTGCATGTACTGTTCGTGAAAGCGCGCCAGTTCATAGGGTGTATGCAGGTTCAGAAAGCTCAGCATGAATTCGACCGATTCTTCTATTTTCAGCGTACCCGCCGTGTATTTCTCCATGAGTTCATGGTTTTTTGCCTGCACGACCTTAGGATCGCCGCCCCAGCCGTTGCGGGCCAGGAAATCTACCCAGTGGCGATCAGTATCGATTGGCAGCAGGGTATGGTCAAGGTCAAACAGGGCGAGTCGTTGCGTCATAGTCAAATAAGTAAATTTTTCAGGAATGTCTGGATTGAAGGTAAGATTTTAACAAGGGAACGGTGATGGATCGCTTTTCAGCAAGCGAATACCGATCAAGAGCATCGAGCAGCGATGACAAGGCACTCATATCACGGGCGTAATAGTTGAACATCCAGTTGGTAACCTCGGCGCTAAGCGGGATGCCTTTGTCCGATGCCCGTTGCAGCAGCGCGCTGCGGCGTTCATCGTCGGTCAGGGTCTCAAGGCGATAAACCAGGTCCCAGGCAAGGCGCGTGCGCAGATCTTCGCGTATTTCCAACTGGCGGGGAGCGCATGGGCCGCTGGCCAGCAGGGTAAAGGCTTCGGGCGTATGCTGGCTGGTCTTCCACTGGTTGAACAGGCCGAACAGGGTTGCCGCCTGTGCCTCGGACAGATTTTGCACATCATCCACTGCGATGATGCTGCCTGGCGCGACGGGCTCGCCCGGGTCCGGCAGGATATCGGTCGCTGTATTCAGGTAGAGCCCGTGCTGGCGCGTGGCAGCGCGCAGCAAATGGGTTTTGCCGCTGCCGTGTTCGCCCCAAAGATAGATGCTCTGTCCGGCTGCGACGCCAACCAGGCGGCTGACCGTTTCGCCATTGCCGCCCGTCACGAAATTGTCGAAACGGGGAGGTACGACCGGCAGGACGTCCAGGATAAGTTGTTCTTTCATGTCTTATAAAAATCACTGCGACGATACTGACCGTATACACGGCGGATCAGCACCGACAAGGCGGCGCTGATGGGCAGGGCCATCAGCACCCCGAAGAAACCGAAAATCTGTCCAAAAACGAACAGTGCAAAAATAATGACCAGTGGGTGCAGGCCGATACGCTCACCCATGATTTTGGGTGTCAGCACCATGCCTTCCAGGATTTGCCCGAGTCCATAGACGATGGCCACGGAAATCAGGCCATAATAATTGTCAAACTGTAACAGCGCCGACAAAATGGCCAGCAACAGGCCGAAAGTGACCCCCAGATAGGGAATGAACACCAGCATCCCGGTCAATACCCCGATCGGAATTGCACTTTCGAACCCGGCCAGCGACAGGCCGACACTATAGTAAACGGCCAGGATCAGCATAACCAGGATCTGCCCGCGCAGAAAGCTGGACAACAAACGATCAATATCGCGAAATACGCTAAGGGTACCATCCAGATAGCGTCGCGGTATGACTTCGCGGATCGATAGAATGAACTTGTCCCAGTCAAACAGCAGATAAACCAGTACCACGGGCGTGATCAGCAGATTCACGAAAAAGAAAATGACAGCCGATCCGCTGGATTTGGCATAGGTAATAATGGTTGTTGTCAGGCTGTCGGTGCCGGTTATGGCGTCCTGCAGCACTTCCCGGATTTTGAGGATATCAATTTCAGCCGATACGCCAAACAGCTGGTTCAGGCGGGGCGCCAGGTTGATATTGTACTGCGCAACCCAGCCGGGCAACTGTTCAATGGCCAGCCCGACTTCCTTGCGCACCAGCGGGATGACAATCAGCAGCACACCCAGGATGATGGCAAACAACAGGAAAAACATGATGCCAACGGCCAGCCAGCGAGGCAATTTGAGGGCGACAAGCATGTTGACGCCGGGCACGAGAATGTAGGCCAGGGCCATGCCAAGCATGAATGGAGTCAATACGGGCGACAGGACATACAGGACAACGAGTAGTACCAGGCCGACTCCTGACCAGAGAAGGGTCTGTTTCCGGCGCAAAATATATTCGTTCATCGTAAAATAAGGCCTTCCTGTTCGATTAATTGACATTTTACATATTTAGGCAGCCTGCTCATGACAAATTCAAACAAATCTTCCTTAACGTATCGCGATGCGGGGGTAGACATCGACGCCGGGGATGCGCTGGTTGACCGGATCAAGCCGCTGGCGGCCAAAACCATGCGCGAAGGCGTCATGGCAGGTATCGGCGG
>JBOIGK010000445.1:0-11468 GCA_050742695.1 Advenella sp.
TGGGTCGAGCCCAGCCAACTGGAACACTTTAACTTGTGGCACAAGCTATATAACAATCGTGTTATCGATGGTGTGATATCGGTCAAGCCTGACCTGGAAAAAATTCTGAACGTGATTGGCATCAAAAGCTTCGGACTGATCAATCCGATTCCGGATATCCGTCGCCAGTTCACGCTCCCTGTTACCCGGCGCACCGACGATGGGGTGGCCCATATAGGTGTTTTTTCTGCCGTCAGCTCCTGGTACAAGAATCCGTTTGTGCAATTGCTGGCCACGCTTGGACAAGAGAACTGGACCCTGCACACCAATGTGCCGCGTATTACCTTCAGGGATCTGGATTTTCGGCAACTGGGCAGGATGGAATCCTATGAACAATTGCCTCGCCCACAGTTCATCGCTCTGCTGGCGTCGCTGGATGTGAACCTGTATGTGACCAATACCGAATGCTCGCCCATGGTGGTGCTCGAATGCAGCGCGCTGGGCGTGCCGTGCATTGTCGGACCCGCTGGCGATATATTCTCGGGCATTTCCGATGAACTGGCCGGATATCTGGTCGAGCCATGCGTGGATAATGCCTACGCCATTTATGTCCGGATGAAGCGCGTGCTGGCCAACAAGGCGCATATCCAGTCGCTACTGCAAGATTTTGTGCCCAAGTACAATGCGCAATGGTCCGATCTGATGGACGGCTTTTACCTGGCGCTTGAGCAGGAACGACAAGCGGCGTCCCTACCAGCTCCGGCAGGTGTCACAGCGACCGAGGCGGGCGCCGTTGCCAGGAACTGAGTGGTGCCTTCCCAAGGACGAGATCTGTGTTGTGGCTAGCTTGCTCAGCAGGACATAATGCGTGCCCCTTTGAGGCAGGTCCGCCGTTTGGGATGGCAGGGTCCGATAAGCGAAGCAGGGCTTGCGCCATGCACGCGTTGCATGTGCCCTGTGGCAATTGATTTGCTGCAATTGGAAACAGGCGGGGTGTCGGCCGGGCATGGGCAGGAACAATTGATAAGGAATCCACACAATATTTACAGATGCATATACAGCACCATGGATGCGCCATCACCGATTTGTATTAACATAGTCCCGGTTATCCAATAAAGAAAGGCCCTGATGTCCCTGTTTTCAACGACTTCCAAAACGCAGTCCGCATCCTACGAACCTGGTGTTGATGGTCTTCGCGCCCTGGCGGTGATTGCCGTCCTGTTTTTCCATGCAGGTTTTCAGGCGTTTAGTGGCGGTTATATCGGGGTTGATGTCTTCTTTGTCATTTCAGGTTACCTGATCACCGGGATTTTGCTCAATAGTTGTATTGAAGGCAAATTCTCGTTTTTGCGCTTTATGGCGCGGCGTGTTGCGCGCCTGTATCCGGCCCTGCTATTGACGCTGGTGCTGTGCCTGATTGCCGGGTTCCTGTTGTTTTCGCCGGATGACTACGTCGCCCTGGCCGATTCCAGCGTATTCGCGCTGTTTTCTGTCTCCAATTTCCGATTCTGGCTGGTGTCGGGATACTTCGATACGTCATCAGAAACTAATCCGTTGCTGCACACCTGGTCGCTGGGGGTTGAACAGCAGTTTTACCTGATCTGGCCGTTTGTTATTTTTCTGGTATATCGGCTCAATCGTACGTTGTTGCCGTGGGTGCTATTGGCGCTGGGCGCAGTGTCACTGGCGCTGTCGCAATGGTATTTGTCGGTAGACACATCGGCCAATTATTATCTGACACCCTTTCGGGTGTTCGAGTTTGCCATCGGCGGCCTGATGGTGTTCGCGGTGGATTATCGTAAGCGGCATACACCAGGCGTGATCCTGTACGAAATCATCATGGCGCTGGGCATCGCACTGCTGCTGTACAGCATCTTTGTCTATGATAAAACAACCACTTTCCCGGGGCTGCATGCATTGGTGCCGGCCATTGGCGCAGCGCTGTGCATCTATGCGAGCCCGGCAAAGTACCTGGGCAATATTTTCAGAAATCGCGCCATGGTCACGGTGGGGCTGATCTCCTACTCGATGTATCTGATCCACTGGCCGCTGATTGTTTTCTACAAGTATTACATTTACCGGCCGTTGCTGTTGTCCGAAAGATGGGCGCTGGTGATCGCGCCGTTCATTCTGGGTTATTTGATGTATGTACTGGTGGAAAACCGGTATCGCCGTGTGGATCTGTACAGCTGGTATTTCAGCCAGACCATCCAGCGCGTGTGCGCGCTGGCGCTGATTCTGGTGCCGGCGCTGATGATCATGACCAGCAACGGTATGAGTTTTCGGATGAATGATTATTTCGCCGAGCATATGGCCAATTCTCCCCGGTTCCATGAAGAACAATACGGAGGAGAGGGGTTTACCATGGGCAGTCAGGTGCTGGGGGATGCCAATGGTCGACGCAAATCAGCCGTCCTTCTGGGCGACAGCTATGCCAGGCAGTATGCCTTCGGCTTGAACCAGATCCTGGCGGCCAACAAGAAATGGGTGGATACCTCATTCGAGGACGGCTGCTTTTTCGGACCCGGTTATACCCGCTTGCTCGATGGCGTGCCGCGCAAGGATTGTGTGGAACGGCTGGACTATGCGCTGAAAGAGGCAAAATTGTCCAAGGTGCCGTTGCTATACGCAGTGAGCTATCAGAATTACCAGAAAACCATGGGCACACCTGACGGCAAACGCGTGGATTTCCCCAATACAGAGGCCTATATCGGCTTTCTGGAAAAAAACTTCGATGCCATTCATGAGCGGATCGGCCTGGCCAATACGCTTGTCATTATCGGTACACCACCAGGAGCGGGTTCCCAGGTGGGACTGGCCTCATGCGTTGACCGACCGGGCTACCTGCCGTTGGTATGCGCCAAATATCTGGAACTCAATGAAGAAAAGGGCAACGCTTATGCGCTGAATCTCAGTCTGGAAAAATATGCGCAAAGCCATAAAAACGTCGAATTCATCAATCCTTATTCGGTATTGTGTGAAGGGGGACGCTGCGTGACCATGATCAAGCGCAAACAGTTTCTTTATTCCGATGGAACCCATTTGTCCAAGCAAGGGTCGGCGTTCGTCATGCAGGGACTGTGGCCCAGGCTCAAGGCTATATTCGCGAAGTAATGCCTGATGATCGCAAACCCATTGCATAATGGACTCGCTATACGCAAATCGGATGCCTGTGCCTTCTTAATGGGCCGCAGCGTGGTCGAATGCAGGCGCTAATGCCACCAGCGGGCGGCGATAGCCTTTTGCAGGCGATCCTGCCGGCCGCAGGGCGAATGGATTTTCCGATGGCAAAAAAAGCGGCCGGTGCGCCGCTTTTCGATTCAACCTGTCAGGAACCAGTCGTTATGGCTACCAGGCGCTTAGCCAGCAGGTTTGCAACTGCCGTACTTTAGTGCTCCTGTATCTTGCGGATCAGCCCTTCCTGGGTGGTGGAAGCGATCAGGTCACCCTTGCTGTTGTATACATGTGCCCGGCAAAACCCGCGGGCATTGCTGGCGCTGGGCGATTCCAGCGAGTACAGCAGCCATTCGTCCATACGGAACGCACGATGGAACCAGATGGCATGGTCAATGGTGGCCATTTGCATGCTTTTGGAAAAAGGCGTTTGGTTATGCGGCAGCAGCGAAGTAAATAGCAGGTAGAAGTCTGATGTATAGGCAAGCATGGCGCGGTGCAGCAGCGGGTTATCGGGCAGTTTGTCTGCTGCACGAAACCAGATGTGTGCCTGCGGATCGTAATTGCCCGGCTTGAGCATATGGGTGGGCTCAACCGGCCGCATCTCTATGGCAAAATCCCGACCGACCAGGCTGGCCAGTCGTTTGGGCAGCTTATGTTCAAAGTCGGCAATGAGTTGTTTTTCATTTTTCAGCGAATCCGGTGGTGTGACAACCGGTGCAGGGGTCTGGTGTTGAAAACCCGGTTCTTCGCCCTGGAAACTGCTGCTCATAATGAAAATGGGCTGGTCCAGTTGCGAGGCGATGACGCGCCTGGCCGAAAAACTGCCCCCGTCACGGGTGCGTTCCACTTCGAAGCGTATCGGTTTGCTGGTATCGCCCGGACGCAGGAAGTACGAGTGCAGCGAATGCACGGCGCGACCCGGGCTGACCGTCAGCGATGCTGCCATCAGGGATTGCCCCAGCACCTGTCCGCCAAAAATGCGGCCTGTACCAAAGATGTCGGTGCTGATACCATTGAAAACGTCATTACCCAGTGACTCGACCTGAAGTTGCTCAATGAGGTCTGGCAGTACGTTCTGATTATCCATAGATGTTCATTTTGACAAATGAGAGGGAAGTCTGATTCTAGCAGAAGAGTTCGGCCCAAAGCGTGCCGGTCGGCGATTATTATGGCCCTGTCGCGCTGTTGCCGCCAATAGTTTTTGCAGCTCGATACAATTTTGGACAGGCCTTAATAACCCGTTTTATAATCCCGGTGACGCAAAGTCCCCGCTTTGTCATATGCTTTACGGAAAAGGAACACCGAATGCCACATTTCATCCAGAATAAATTGGCAAGCCCTGTTTTTCTGACATTCATACTGGCGCTGGTGGCAATGCCACTTGCCATCATGAGCACACAACGCGTTCCCAGTCCGCTTTTTTATTTCCTGCTTGTTTTGTCGTTGTTTATTGTGGTCGCATTGCGCCCGGCGCAAAATACTTTCCGGCTCAAGACGTTTTCGTGGCTGTTTGCCCTGTGTGCTGTCTTTGTCGTGGCCGTAGTGATATCTGAACTGGTCAATGGCCGTAGCGATGGCGCCGGGTTTGAAAAAGCACTGCGGTTTTCCGCCGGCTTGCCCCTGCTGGTAGCTGCCTGCTGCTACGCTCCCCGCCGCTGGCTATCCTATTCTGTATTCGGTGTCTATGCAGCCCTGGTGTTTGCTATTGTATTCATTGTCAGTCTGGCCTTGCCCGATTTCATTCGACCCGAAACCAGCGCCGTTTACAATGCCGTGGGCTATGGCGATCTTACTTTTCTGCTCAGCGTGATCACGTTGTATTCCTGTAATGTGACGTTTACACGTTTTGCCAGAACAGAAAAAATCCTTAAGATCGTTCTGGGGATAGTGGGTATTGCAGCGTTTGTGCTGACGCAAACGCGCAGCGGCTGGGTGGCGGTGCCCTTTTTTCTGCTGTTCGGCATCATGATTCATATGCGGGAAAATAATCGCATGAAGCTGGCAGGTGTGTTTCTGGTTGGCCTGGTGCTGGCTGCTGTTGTCACCCTGACCGTACCCGGTATCAAGGACAGGGTGCAACTGGGCGAGAAAGAGTTCAAGGAATGCATTACCACGGACAGCACCAAGCTGTCCTCTATCTGCATACGCTTGCAGTTGTGGCGTTCAACCATTGCCATCTGGGAAGATAATCCGTTGTTTGGGTCCGGCGCCAACAAGTATTTTTCCGAATTCATGAAAACCGACGGCGTGCAGCGCGGGCTGGTTTCCAAAGTGGTGGCCAACCAATGGGGGGAGCCGCATAACGACTGGCTGCAGGCGCTAAGCAGTTACGGATTGTTTGGGGTGCTGGGCCTGTTTTTGGTTTACTTTGCGCCAGCTGCCGTCTTCGTCAAGCGAATGCTGCGTACAACCAATGAAGAGTTAAGAACCTATGCGGCAATGGGGGCGGCTGTCTGTGTCGGTTTTGCCGTCTTCGGGCTTTCGGAGCTGATGTTCCGCGGCTTGCGCACCATGGGTTTCTATACCGTCATCGTGGCCGTGTACCTGGCTCTGTCCACAAGAATCCGGGGTGTTGAACATTAATCAAGGCGAATTTTCACGCAGTTTTGGCAAATACGTTATGGCCGGGACGGCAGATCGGGGCGTTGGGGCGTTTATTACTTTTGGCGTACCTGGTGTCGCGGCGTCATGTGGCTAATCGGACAACAGTACAATAGCAATGTCGTCTGATCATGGGGATTGAAAAACATATATGGGCGAACAAGAAAAGGTAGCCATTCTGATGGCGCCGCGTCTGGGCGATTCCTTGCTCATGATGGTGATTGCCAATAATTTTCGTAACAATGGCGCTCAGGTGTCCATCTTTGGTGACTATATCTGGCAACTGCGCGATTGGTTCCCGGGCTTTGACATTCATCGTTCGTTGACGGAGCAGCAGGCGCATGCGGCGCTCAGCGGTTTTGATCGGGCCATACAAATGCATCCAGGGTGGCCTTTCGATCTGACTCAACAACATCCGAATGCTGTCATCTACGACGAGCATGTGGTCATTACCGGCAAGGGCTTTGTCAAGGCCTACCAAATGCGCGATTTTTGCCGCGACTATTTTGGACATACCGGGTGCACGCACAGCAACGGCATGGTCGCGCCAGGCGGCGTTCAAAAGAATCGCTCTCCTGGGCGGGTGGCAATCCATCCGACCTCCACGGGCGTATTGCGTTGCTGGGCGCCCAAGCACTTTGGCCGACTGGCCACAGATCTGATCAAGGCGGGTTTTGAACCTGCCTTTATTGTGTCACCGGACGAACGGGCTGATTGGCAATGGGTCACTGGTGTGGGCGCAGCGTTGCCGGATAATCCGGGGTTAGGCGGGGTTGCCTGCTACATTCGCGAATCGGGCTGGTTCATTGGCAATGAGTCGGGCATTGGCCATCTGGCTTCGGCTGCCGGTATTCCGGTGCTTACGCTGACTGGTCGAATGAAACGGACCCGGGCGTGGCGCCCAGCCTGGAGCATCTCACGTATTGTTGCGCCATGGTATATTCCAGGGGGGCGGTTGCGCGACCGATACTGGCGCATTTTGCTCACGCCACAGCACGTAATGTGGGCGTTCGGCAAATTGCGGTCAGACGCTGCAGCGGCCACCCATACCGACACCAACATGAAAGCCAAGGAAGCGGCCTGATGCAGGCTGTGGCAACAAGGGGATACACAATGAGTCTGGCCGAGCAGTTTGCCGCCGTCAATGAGCAGGTGCGTCTGGCATGTGAACGCGCCGGCAGGGATCCGCAGCAGGTCAGCATTTTGCCGGTCTCCAAGACCTTTGGGCATGAGGTGGTGCGTCAGGCCATGGCGCTGGGCCAGCGCCAGTTTGCCGAGAACCGGGTCCAGGAAATGAAGGAAAAGGCGCTGGCATTGAATGACTCATCCATCGAATGGGTCATTATTGGTTACCTGCAGACTAACAAAGTCAAGGAAGTGGTGCGCTATGCCAGCCAATTACAATCGCTGGACCGGCTGGAGCTGGCGCAGGCACTGGACAAACGCCTGCAACAGGCCGGTCGTCGTCTGGATGTGCTGGTGCAGGTCAAGTCCAGCGATGAGGAAAGCAAAACCGGCATGGCGCCCGAGCTGGTGCCGCAATTTCTCAAAAGCATTCGCGACTATGACACCCTGAGTGTGAAAGGTTTCATGACAGTGGCGGAAAACACCGATGTGCAGGAACGGGTCAGACACTGTTTTGCACGTGTGCGCCAGTTGCGTGATCAATGTCAGGATGAACTGGGCGACGCATTGCCGGTTTTGTCCATGGGCATGAGTGCCGATTTTGAACTGGCGATACAGGAAGGGTCGACGCAGTTGCGCATTGGATCTGCGCTGTTCGGCCAGCGTACCCCCATGCGCTGATGCGGCCGTTGATAACCGGGCGAACTCAATTCACGGTGGAATGATTCAGTGCAATAACCTGGTGTGAATGGCTCGACGTGGATGCTGGCTGTGAATACTCGGTACGTATATCTCGGCGCCCATACCAAGGCGCTGATATCACAATGCCGATATCACGGTGAGGCTTTCCTGGTGCAGATCTCAAGCGGCGGATACCACGATGTAAATATTATGATGCGGCGATCAGGGTATACATCTCACCGGACAATTATTACAGTACAACGATCACGCGCCATAGCGACGCAGCCCGTCCAGGTCAAGAATGGATACGGCGCCGTATTCCACCCGCAATAATTTTTCGCCCTCCAGTTTCTTGAGCGCCTGATTGGCACGCTGGCGCGATACCCGGGCCAGATAACCCATTTCCTCCTGAGTGATCGCCAGCCGTTGCTTCAGGCCGGGATACAGCAGGGGATTGAACAGTTCGGCCAGGCAGCGGGCAACGCGGGCATCGGCGTTGAGCAGCCGATCATGTTCTGCGCGACCGATGAACTGTCCCACGCGCTCGTTCAGCATATCCAGCAGATAGCGGTTAAACGGAATGCTATTGTCCAGCAGCCACTCGAAGGTGCGGGATGGTAGTCTGGCCACGTAGGAATCGCGCAGCGCCACGACATCGTACTTGCGGCATTCTTTCTTCAGGATGCTGCCTTCGCCCAGCCACCCACCGACCGGAATGCCAGTCAGGGATGCAACCTTCCCATCGGCATTACCTACCGAAATTCGAATCAGCCCATCCATGACGCCGATCCAGTGATCTGCTGTCTCGCCCTTGCGTGCAATAAGGGCGCCGTTTCCGTAATGGGCAACAGTTACATCCTGCAGTACGCGTCGCTGGTGTTCGTGCGCGAGCAGATTGAACCACTGCGCGGCTTCTGGGGAAAAAGATGACATAGGACTTACCCTAGAAAATCATAGAATGTCGTGATGGCGACAGTTAGCTTACAATCAAACCGTTAACTTAGCAACACATTAAGTTTCCGGGGCTTTTCGCCAGTACGGGGAATCCGGACCGGGGCGGGCAGAATAAATAAATCAGAGCCCGACGATACAGGCAAGGAGACAACATGCCGCAACAAGTAAACAGCACGAATGCCACCATGCCGCAGACCTTTCCTGCGCTGCTGCAGCATCACGCAGCAGTTCGTGGGGCACGGCCGGCGCTCAGGGAAAAAGATCTGGGTATCTGGCAGACGTATACCTGGGCACAGGTTGCAATCCAGGTGCAGCGCGTTGCCAACGGCTACCTGCAATTTGGTGTGCAGCCTGGCGAACATATTGCCGTTGTGGGCGAGAACCGGCCGCGGCTGTATATGGCAATGATGGCTGCGCAGGCAGTTGGCGCGATTCCCGTTCCCATGTATCAGGATGCTGTTGCGCAGGAGATGGTTTACGTGCTCCAGGATGCGAGCGTGCGGGTTGTCGTGGCAGAAAACCAGGAGCAGGTCGACAAGATGTTCGAGGTGCGTGAACAGGTGCCTACGCTTGCTCACGTCATTTATGATGATCCGCGCGGCCTGCGCCATTACAGCGATCCGCAACTGCTGTCCTGGGACGAGCTGCAGCAACTGGGCGACCGGTACGGCGCCGGGGCACCCAATGCCTATGCCGATGCAGTAAATCGCGTACAGCCCGAAGATACGGCGGCCATGTTCTATACATCGGGCACCACAGGCAAGCCCAAGGGCGTGGTGCTCACGCATGCTGCGCTGATCGATCGGGCGAGAGTCATTCAGGAACTGGAAAATCTGACCGACAGGGAAGAGGTGCTGGCCTACTTGCCGCCTGCCTGGATCGGCCAGAATATGTTCTCTTATACGCAATTGCTGGCCACCGGTTTTACCGTGAATCATCCAGAATCGCCGGCGACTGTGGCGATAGATATGCATGATATCGGACCGACGTATTATTTTTCGCCGCCACGCATTCTTGAAGACCTGCTGACGCACGTGACCATTCGCATGGAAGATGCCGGCAGTTTCAAAAAATGGTTGTTCGATACATGCATGAAGCTGGCCCATCGGGTGGGCGGGCGTATCCTGGATGGTGAGGCGGTCGGCATGCTGGATCGGATCAAATATTCAATCGGTAATATTCTGATTTATGGACCGCTGCGCAACACGCTTGGCATGAACCGGGTACGCGTGGCCTATACCGCCGGCGAGGCCATCGGTCCTGACCTGTTTCGCTTTTACCGTTCGATCGGCATCAATCTGAAGCAGCTCTACGGATCGACCGAAACCTCGGTGTTCGTTTGTGTTCAGAGCGACGGGCAGGTATCGGCCGACACCGTCGGGCCACCCGTGGCCGGCGTCGAACTGCGCATTGCAGATACTGGCGAAGTGCAGGTCAAAAGCCCTGGCTTGTTTCGCGAGTATTATCGCAATCCCGATTCCACGCGTGAATCGTTCACCGAAGATGGCTGGTATCACACAGGTGATGCCGGCATTGTTGATGCCCAGGGGCAACTGCGGATTATCGATCGCGCCAAGGACGTGGGCCGCTTAAGTGACGGGCGTATGTTCGCGCCAAAGTATGTGGAGAACAAACTGAAGTTCTTTCCGTTTATCAAGGAGGCCGTGGCGTTTGGTGCAAATCGTGATTTTGTCACTGCCTTTGTCAATATCGATCTGGAAGCCGTGGCCAATTGGGCCGAGCGGCGCAGTCTGGCCTATGCCGGCTATACCGACCTGGCCTCGCGTCCTGAAGTATATGAGTTGATTGCAGATTGCATCAGCAAGGTCAATGCAGATGTGGCACAGGACCCGCAGTTATCGGGCCTGCAGATCCACCGCTTTTTGATTCTGCACAAAGAGCTGGACCCCGATGACGGTGAACTTACGCGTACCCGCAAGGTGCGTCGCGCTTTCATCGCTGAACGCTATGGCGTACTGATCGATGCACTGTTTGCCGGTAAACCGAGCCAGTACATCGAAACCGAAGTGAAATATGAAGATGGGCGAACCGGGAAAATTGCTGCAGAGCTGAAAATTCATCCCGCTGTCGTTGTATCCGATCCTTTGAAAAAGGCCGCATGAGCATGAGTGACGAACGTCAAGCCAGAATCGGCAGGGTGATCCTTGATATGCAGAATATTTCGCTGCGGTTTGGCGGCGTCAAGGCACTGACCGACATTTCGTTCAATGTAAAGGAACACGAGATTCGTGCGATTATCGGGCCCAATGGTGCCGGCAAAAGCTCCATGCTCAATGTAATCAACGGCGTGTATGTGCCGCAGGATGGCAGCATCCACTTCGATGGCCAACAGTTTGGCCGGATGACGCCGCGTCGCGCGGCAGAGATGGGGGTGGCGCGTACCTTTCAGAACCTTGCGCTGTTCAAGGGGATGAGTGTGCTGGACAATATCATGACCGGACGCAATCTGCGCATGAAAAGCGGGCTGCTCTCGCAAGCCTTCCGCATATTCGGTGCGGAAAAAGAGGAAATCGCCCATCGCGAATTTGTCGAAAACATTATTGATTTCCTGGAGATCCAGGCCTATCGCAAAACCCCGGTCGGGCGGCTGCCTTACGGTTTGCAAAAACGTGTGGACCTGGGCCGGGCGCTTGCCATGGAGCCACGCATGTTGCTGCTGGACGAGCCCATGGCGGGCATGAATATCGAAGAAAAACAGGATATGAGCCGCTTCATCCTGGATGTGAATGACCAATTCGGTACGACCATTGTGTTAATCGAACACGATATGGGCGTGGTAATGGACATTTCCGATCGGGTAGTGGTGCTCGACTATGGTAAAAAAATCGGCGATGGTACGCCGTCGGAAGTGCGCTCGAACGAAGATGTGATTCGGGCTTATTTGGGTGTGGAGCACTGATCATCATGGCTTACTTTCTTGAAACGCTTTT
>JBOIGK010000446.1:0-2619 GCA_050742695.1 Advenella sp.
TGCAATGGCGATCATCACAAGTGCAATACCAGCAAGATCCTGCAGTGTTGGTATCTGCGCGAGCATAATGGCAGCAATAAGGGTCGCGGTTGCCGGCAGGATAGCCAGATACAGGGCAAAGGTGGCACGAGGCAGACGCGACATCGCCATCTGATCGGCTACATACGGAACAACCGAAGAGCAGAATCCCACTGCAATGCCTGCCACCACGAGTGCCGGCACACCAAACGCTGCCACAGCCTGGGTGATGCCAATTGGCATCACAATGATAAATGCAATGACCATTGCAGCGCCAAGATACTCAACGCCGCTGCTGGCGCCCCCCTCTGCTGCCTTGTGACCCAGGATAATATAGATAACAAATAACGTCGCATTCAATGCCGCCCAACAAAGTCCGGGCAAATCGGTGGACCACTTTACGTCAATCAGTATGATGATGCCGAGAACGGCCAGAACCAGCGCCAAAAGATTGCGTCGCGATCGCAGGCCATACAGTGCAACAACGATCGTACCTGCAAATTCCATGGCTGCGACAAGACTCATCGGCAGGCGATCCAGCGCCAGATAGAACGAAGTGTTCATCACAGCCAGACAAATACCCAGCCCGACCAATAATAATCGCGTTCGCCCGTCAGCCTGCTGTAATGTTTTCCATGGCCGCGTGACCGGCGCGAAAATCAGCGCCGCCGAAGCAATTCTGAACCAGGCGACGCCCAGAACCCCGATGGACGGAAATAGAAGGACCGCAAATGAGGGCCCAAGATAATGAAAGATCGCACTAAAACCAAACCAGACGGTTGGCGGCACAAAACGCGCGATCTGAGTCAATGATAAATGTGATAGATGAAATAGTTTCATTGTTGCTCCTTTACCCTTATTATGCGAGACTGGAGCGGCAAAATGAATACAAAATCAAAGCCATATATTGACAATAACTTTACAAAAAAAGGTCGATTACATGAAACGCCTTAAATATCAAAATGGAAAACTGGACCGCACGGATTTGATGCTGATCGACGCGCTGGTAAAGGACGCAAGAACCACAACGGCCGAACTGGCCCGCCTTGTAGGGCTATCGCCGCCAAGCGTTTCGGAGCGAATAAAAAGGCTGGAAGATGCCGGCCTGATCGAGGGATACACCCTTAAAATAAATCCCAGGGCTTTGGGTCTACCCATCGCGGTCTGGTTGCGTATTCGACCCATCCCAGGCCAGTTGCAACGCGTCGCACAGATTCTGAAGGACATCCCGGAAATTGCCGAATGTGATCGCGTCACCGGCGAAGATTGCTTTATTGCCCGTGCGCACGTCGACTCCATCGAAGGGCTGGAGCACCTGATTGATCAGCTTATTCCTTATTCAATGACCAATACGTCCATTATCCAGTCATCACCCGTCGAACGTCGTTTGCCACGGAAACCGGACGCTGCAATCTGACCGTCCGTCATCGGCCAATAAGCGTCTGCCATTGTGCATTGCATTTTTCTGCTGTCGCTTGCAGTGCCGCAAGGTGGCCTTTTGACGGGGGGAAATTCATCTCATATTCAATACAGACGAAATATATTTGAAAAAATGATTCTGGATATTTTTCTGGACATAATGACATCATGATGTCATTATGTTTGTTATGAGACTGACTGAGACTAACAGCACCCCGCTATACGCAAAAATCGAAGCTGCCCTGGCCGCAGAGATTTCCAGCGGCCAGCTTGCCGCCGGAACGCAGTTGCCAACGGAAGAGCAACTGATCGCCCGCTTTAATATGAGCCGGACCACCATCCGCAAGGCAATCGATAATCTTGTGGCTCGCGGACTGGTGGAAATTCGGCGCGGCAAGGGAACCTTCGTCACGCATCCCAAGATCACGCAGGCCTTGACCGAACTGACAGGGTTTGCCGAAGATATGGTGGTATTGGGTCGCCATCCGACCTCGCGCCTGCTGGATAAACGCATCGTGTCCGCTGACCAGAAAACGGCGCAGGCGCTGCAGATTGCGCCCGGCACGCAGGTCTATCGGATTGAGCGCATTCGCCTTGCCGATGGCATTCCGATGTCGTTTGACGAAACCTATCTGCCCCTGGAAATTGGCGACAAAGTAGTCAGCAACAATCTGGACGTGGAACCCATATTCGATCTGCTCGAAAACAAATATGCCTTGCCACTGATCGAGGCCAGCTATCAGTTGGAAGCGGTGATCGCAGACAGGCATGTGGCGCAAGCCCTCAATATTGCAATTGGCGCTCCGATTTTTCTGATTGAACGCACCTCCTATAGCACCGGAGCGCAACCTGTGGATTACGAGAAACTCTATTACCGTGGCGACTCCATCCGCTTTGCCACGCGGCTATCGCGGCGTTCGCGCTAAGTGGGTGTGTAAACATGGATATAGCTACCCTGTTCTGGTTATTTGCCGCCGCATTCGGCGCCAGTATGCTGGGCGGCATGCTTGGTATGGCAAGCGGCATTTTTATTGTGCCCATTCTGATTATCGCTTTCGGCGTCGATATTCACGTTGCCATCGCAGCCAGCATCGTGTCTGTTATTGCGTGCTCCTGCGGCAGCGCCGCGCCGTTTCTTAAAGGGCGCCTGACCAACATCAGGCTTGCCATTGTCCTGGAGAC
>JBOIGK010000447.1:0-2943 GCA_050742695.1 Advenella sp.
ATATTAGGCAGTTTTTTTCCGCGATAAGGGAAAACACTAGGCATATCGTTTTTATATTTTGTTATCAATAACTTAAAGAACAATTTATGTGACAAAATTGTGTCAAAATAGACCGAAACCATCTGAAAAACGCAGGTTTCAAAACAACAGCTCGCGCTGGCCTGTCATATTGTGTCATGTTACAAACTGCCGTTGACCCAATCTAACCTGTCTGCTTTTCGCAGTAATTTCTCAAGCCACCGTCGCACAAAACTACGGGGCCCGGCTCGCTTGACGACACCTAATCCAGCCATGGACTACTTGTGATCGCGTTGATGCAATTGACTTGTTCGCCACATGGCCCGTAGATCGCTTCTGACCGGTCTGTGTCCACCTCAAAAGAGCACCACCCCTCCCTTTTCACCACCCTATTTTTATGGGACGCGGCCATCAAGGGGCTGCGTACCTTTTGCTATTGCCCTGCCCTATAGGTGCGCAACAGTGGCAATCTCAAATATCGCAATGGCCCCGATTTACCTGGGTTGCGGCACTGTTAATCAGTAGGGGATCTGGCCCCGGTGCGAGGCAACGCGCGCGGGCCCGTATATATGCGCGCGTACAATCAGCTGGCCTTGCCAAGCAGATTCATCAAGTATTGGTGAATATTGAACGGCTCCCGACGATTTTTTATTCGCTCGTACTCGCCACTAGGCTTCTGCTCCCACGACAGCACATTGTCCTTCAACGGAAAAATAAAGGACTCATTGATCACCCGCTTTTTCAGAACCGGATTCAGAATAGGAAAGGCGATTTCCACGCGACGGAAAAAATTGCGCGCCATCCAGTCGGCAGAAGACAGGTAAACCTGCTCCTGACCATCGGCATGAAAATAAAACACCCGTGAGTGTTCCAGGAAACGGCCGATGATGGAGCGCACCCGAATATTTTCCGACAGGCCGGGAACTCCCGAACGCAGCGCACATACCCCACGCACGATCAGCTCAATGCGCACACCGGCCTGGCTGGCCTTGTACAGGGCGTTGATCACATCCACTTCCAGCAAAGAATTCATCTTTGCCATGATCACTGCTTTTTTTCCAGCCCGTGCCTGTTCGGTTTCAGCCTGGATCATCTTGAGCACCCGATCGTGCAGGGTAAACGGCGATTGCAGCAGCAGCTTGAGCGGACGACGAGCGCCCAGGCCTGTGAGCAGAGAGAAAACCCGATCCATATCGTTGGTCAGATCGGGATTGGCAGTCAAAAGGCCAAAGTCGGTATAGAGCCTTGCCGTGCGCGGATGATAATTTCCCGTACCCAGGTGCCCGTAACGAACGATTTTCTTGCCTTCCCTGCGCAGTACCAACAGCATTTTGGCATGCGTTTTATGACCGACCACGCCATACACCACGTGCGCGCCGACCTCTTCCAGTTTGGCCGCCCAGTTGATATTGGTCTGTTCGTCAAAGCGAGCCATCAGCTCCACGACAACCGTGACTTCCTTGCCAGCCTTGGCTGCCGCCAGCAGCAGCCCCATCAGTTCGGAATCCTCACCGGTACGATAAATGGTTTGCTTGATCGCCACCACCTGTGGGTCCAGCGCGGCCGATGTCAGAAAATCGATTACCGGCTTGAATGACTGGTATGGATGATGCAATAACAAATCTTCCCGCGCAATTGCATCGAACATTTCTGCGGGATTGTCGTTCATGGAATCGAACGGGGCCGGCAGACGCGCACGATAGCTGGGGAATACCAACTGCGGGTCGGCGTCAATATCGCACAGCGGCATCAGGCGCGTCATATTGACACTGCCGTGTGTGCGGTAGGTGTCTTTGGGACCCAGCGCAAATTCACGCTGTAGAAAGTGTTCGAGCTCTACCGGTGTGTCTTCGGAAATTTCCAAACGAACTGCCGCCCCGAAGTTGCGTTGCGACAATTCTCCCTGCAGTGCCTGCCGCAGGTTGGTCACCTCGTCTTCGTCGACAAACAGATCGCTGTTGCGCGTAACACGCCATTGATACAGGCCCTTGACTTGCATGCCCGGAAACAGCTCTCCGGAAAACTGCTGCATCAGAGACGATAACAACGTGTAGCAATGGCGGTGCCCGCATACCGACTCGGGAATTTCAAGCAAACGGGGTAAGGCACGCGGCGCCTGCACAATGGCAATCGACGCACGGCGGCCAAAGGCATCTTCGCCGCTGAGCGAGACGATAAAATTCAGACTCTTGTTGTAGACGCGCGGAAACGGGTGCGCCGGATCAAGTCCGATAGGCGTAAGCAGCGGCAGCACCTCGTTCAGAAATACATCGCTTGCCCATGCCGACACAGCTTCGGTATATTCCCTGGGCGCCAGTACCGATACACCCCGCTTGCGCAATGCGGGAAAGATATCCTTGTTGAGCAGCGCATATTGCCGGTCGACCAGTTCGTGCACGCGCTGCTGCACCAGTTCGAAGGCCGCCGAAGGTGTCATGCCATCGTCGCCCGGTACATTGGGAAACTGTCGTTCCTGCTCTTTCAGACTGGAGATGCGAATTTCGAAAAATTCGTCCAGATTGGAGCTGACAATGCACAGGTAGCGCAGGCGCTCCAGGAGCGGGTTGGCCTGGTTCATCGCCATGCCCAGCACCCGTTCATTGAATTTTAGTAAAGACAGTTCGCGATTGAGCAGCGTGACGGAGTCGGTGGCAGGAGCAGAAACGGGGACGGAATTGGTATCGGACATGTAGGCAGTTGTTATGTGGTTTGGACTTTTGGAAAAGAACAGTTCTTATACTCTCACAATATAACAAATTAATGACAAATAAAAATCATGTCATCGATCGCCCTTATTTGGCTCACTGTTGCACCTTTTTTCACTAAAATGGCGTTTCCCTTACCTATCAGATGCACCATGGACCAATTACTTGCCGCCGTAGATCTGGGCTCCAACAGTTTTCGCCTGTCCATTGCAAGGATTGT
>JBOIGK010000448.1:0-6131 GCA_050742695.1 Advenella sp.
GCCTGAACAGTGCCTCGCGATCGACTTTGGTCGCTCCCATTTCGGCTGCGCGCTCCGCATCCACCTGTGGGTCCGACACCAGAAACCGGAAGCCGAAGGGCTGCAACCGCGCAAGCACCAGGCTGCCGATGCGCCCCATTCCCAAAAATCCTATCGTCGTCTCGCCTGAGGGCTTGATGGGCTTGGCCACTGCGACTGCGTTCCAGTCACCGGCCCGCACCGACGCATCCAACTGCGGCAGCTTGCGCAGTGAGGCCAGCACCAGGCAGGCAGTATGATCGGCCACCTCGTCAGTGCAGTAATCCGGCATATAGCCTACGGCAAAACCGCGCTCGAATGCCGAGGGCAGATCAATATTGTCGTAGCCGATACCATAGCGGATGATGCCGGCGCCGTCGGCCATGCCGGCAATAGCCTGCTGGGTGAGCGGCGCAAACTGCACAAGCGCGACATCCGCACCCTGCACCGCCCGCTTAACCTCCTGTGGGCTTTTGCATTGGCAGGCGATAAATTCGGCACCTAGTTTCTCGGCTGCGGCACGCTCGGCCGCCACATCGGGAAAGGTGTAGTCGGTCACGACGACGCGGCTTTTTTTCGGCGAGACGCTCATTTGGATTCCTTTGTGAAGCATGCAAATTCAGGGTCACGCACGTCGATTTCGATCTTTGCAATCTGATCGCGCGCATCAGGCCCACACAACCAGGCAGCAACAGCGGCCGTCACGGTGGGTGGGGTCAGGTCATGTTGGGGGATCTTGCTCAGGTCGGTCATGCCCGAGGCCCGAATGGAGCCCTGCATGGTTGTGTCTGTAGGCGGAATTCCAAGAGAAAAAATGCGTAGCCCGTAGCTGCTGTATTCAAGATCCATGGCGCGCGAAAGCATCACCAGCGCGGCCTTGCTTGCGCAGTAGGCGCTCCAGCCTTCCAATGGCCGGTAAGCTGCACCCGAACTCATATTAATGACGGTTCCACGGCTCTCCAGCAACATTGGCAGGAAAGTCCGGAAACAGCGCATGGCGCCACCAGCATTGATTGCGAGCACTTGCTCCCAGGCGTCGGCGTCCACGGCTCCCAGCAGCCCGATGGGGCGAATCACGCCAGCGTTGTTCACCAACGCATCGACCCGACCGAACTCATTGATGGCGACAGTTGCCGCCTGAGCAACATCTGCCGTGCTGCGAACGTCCACAGCCAGCACCCGCAGTCGTGTGCCCTCCGGCACAGTCAAGCCATTGAGTTCGGAATCGGCTTGCGTACCAGGCTCCACTAAGGCCAGGACAGATGCATTGGCTCGCAATAGCTGGCGCACGACAGCAGCACCAATGCCGCGCCCCGCGCCAGTTACCACGACGGTAGCGCCATCAAGACGGGGAAGTTTGCTCATCGGGCCTCTCTTTGCGTAAATGTGTGTCCGGCTTGCCTGGCGGCTGCCATCGACTCGCGTGTCGATTCCAGCACGTTGCGCATATGTTGACGCATCGCCTGTTCGGCGGCCGTGCTATCGTTGGCGCCTAATGCCGCGACAATGGCATCATGGTCAAGCAGGCTCTGGGCGATAACCTCTGGTGATTCGGAGGCCGTAGTGCGAAATTCCAGGCCCAGCGTATTAAGACTGCTCGCTGCCCGCGACAGAAACGGGTTGGCACCCAGGACATGGATGTGCTCGTGAAATGCGATGTCTACTTTTCGATACGCTTGGGGGTCGTCGATAGCTGCCCTTTGCTGCTCAATCAGCGCCAGCAGGATGGCCACGTCATCGGGCCCTGCGGCCTTGGCGGCCCTGGCGGCAATACCGCCCTCGATAAGTTGGCGTGCGTCGTACAAGGTATCAACCGAGGTTTCCTCCAGCGACAGAAAGAACTGCAACGGCCCCAGGAGTGCCTCGGCACGAAGACTGGATACAAAAATGCCACCGCCGTGGCGGGTTTTAAGCACCCCCAGTACCACGAGCGCGCGCACCGCCTCGCGGATGGTGGGCCTGCTCACGCCAAAGGACTGCGCCAGCTCGCGTTCCGACGGTAAACGGTCATCGGCTTTAAGGTTGCCGGCGCGGACCATCCCGAGCAACTGGGTCACGACCTGTTCGGAAACCGGCTCGCGTTCAACGCTGGTAACTTGAAATTTAGGGGCTGACGGCATACGAATACATCCAAAAATAGAAAACCAGTACACGGAAATGTCGGGTACTGCGCGGTTTACAGTAACCCTCAAAGCAGGAATTTTCAAAGTGGTCAGGCCACTTGGTCACTTGACAATATTTTCATTAAACTATAGTCTTTTTTACAAGTCAAGAACCAAATCCATCGGAGACCGCTCATATGAAACTGGCCCATTTGAAGACCTACGTCCTGCGTTATGTTGATCCGAACGACCTGAACCGGGAACGCATGACAGTGCTGGCACGGCTGGAAACAACCGATGGCGTAGTCGGATGGGGCGAGGCGATTGCCATGTGGCCCGAAGCCTGCCGGGCAACAGCGCTTCTGATCGAAGAAGGGTTTGGGCCATTACTGTTGCAGGCCGGCGATACCAGCGTGGCGCAGTCCTGGCAGACAATGCGCGATCATAGTTGGTGGTACGGCGAAGGCGGCATCGCTTCCTTTGCAATCAGTGCAATCGACATGGCGCTTTGGGACATACACGGAAAAATCCAGGGTCAGCCGCTCTCGGCGCTTTGGGGCCAGCATCACGATCGGCTACCCGCCAACGCAAGTTGTCACGTCAACAAGGAAAGCCTTTCGGCCTGCATCGACGAGGCCATGGGATTCTTCAGCGCCGGCTTTCGTAGCGTAAAGCTGGGGCTAGGCAAGAAATCGCTCTCGGCCATCGGCCACGATCCCCAAAGCAGTATTGCACTGGTCGCTGGCCTGCGACGTGCAGCGGGGCCAAACGTGGAGATTCTGGTAGACGTGGGCAACGGGCTGCGCTGGGATGTCGACACTGCCATCGATACCGTGCGGCGCATGGCCGAGCACGACATAGGCTGGATCGAAGAGCCGCTTTATCCCACACATCTGCAAGACTATCGCCTGCTTAAGTCCACCGTCGCCGTGCCGATTGCCAGCGGCGAACGCGAATGGACGGTGACGGGCTACCAGCGCCTGATCGACAGCGGCACAGTAGATGTGCTGGGCATTGATCCGGCACGTGCGGAAGGCATCACCGGTTTCCGGCAAATCGATCAACACGCCGGTCACGCCGGATTAACCGTAAACGCGCATGCCTGGAGCACGGCAATTACGACCGCGGCCAGCCTGCATCTCTCCCTCGCATCTCCAAATTCACGGTTATTTGAACTCAAGCCATTCCCTGTGGCTGTTCAACAAGAACTGGTCGCCACACCGGTCGCGCAAGTAGACGGGTTTGTCACGGGACTGAGCGGTCCGGGGCTGGGCGTACAGGTAGACGAAGCCGCTGTGCAACGCCTGATTTATCAAGGATGAATGAAGGCAGTGGATTTGCCTCGCATGCTCATGACTTATTAAATTTGCAGCGAGCGAGGGCATGCCACTGGGTGTGCAACTTATCGTAAAGCCGGGAACCGACAGGCAGTTGTTATTGACCGCCGATCAAATACATCAGAGCATTGATCGGCGAATTGCCAAAATCAGCACGGGGTGATCTGGCATGCAGCAACGCAACAAAAATCAACCCTTTACGTTCTTATCAATCCAGCCCGCCAGCCAGGTCCCGATCTGGATACTATGCTTGTCTTGCATCAGCATATGCGAGGCGCCTGGCATGCCCACATCATTCAACATGACATTTTCCGCCTTGCCGCCGGCCTTGTTCACCGCGGCGACAAATTCCTTGCATGCCTTCAAGCGTGGTGCCCAGCGGGGAGACTGATTCACGTAATCACCCCATAGCACCAGAACAGGAATGCCCTTGAGCGAGGACAAATCACTGTCAGCCGCAGGGCAGGCGCCAGGCTCGATCGACACGATGCCGCGGATACCGGCAGGGTTCAGTTTGGCTGTTTCAAAGGGGTAGATGCCGGATTGGGAGTGGCTGATCAGCACCGCGCCATTCACTTTTTTAGCCAGTTCCGACAATGCGGGCACGGTAGGATTGGGTTTGGGCAAGGCATTGAGCCAGTCTGGCACCATTTGCTTCCAGAACTCTGCCTGCGCATCTAGTGGAAACTGCATGCCGGTGAAAACCTCGGGGTACTTGGGACCGAAGCGGAAAATTTGCCAGGCGCCTTCTTGCGCAGCACCAAACACCTGCGGCAACTTGTCAGCGGCCTGGCGCCCGCCTTTGACCGCCACGATAGCCGACGGATCGGCTGCGGAGCGGCCCCGCGAGGCCTGATCCACCACGTACGTGGGGAAGCCCTTACGCACGAACAACTCATCCCAGCCCATGCGACCATCCGGGGTGGATTCCCAGGTCTTGCCCGTCAGGCAGCAACCATGAATGAAAACCACAGATGTCCTTTTCGCATTCACCGGCTCCTGATAGCGCACATACACCTGATTTACTGTAATGGTGCCTGAAGGAGCGTAGGCAGGTAAATTCGAGAGGGTTTCTGATTTGATATTCTTTCCACCCACAAAGAAACTGCCCTGTTTGGCAATGGTCAATGGGCCGCTGTCATTCCGAGTGGACGCGCAGCCGACCATGCCTGCTGCCATGGCCAAAGTTGCCGCTATTGCTAAAGGCTTCATTCCCAGTCTCCGTTATTTATGTGTATTACGAAAGATTATAGGGCAATCGTTCCGGGAAAGGAATGTGCGGTATCGCCGTCGCACGCGTGGTCAATGTCGAACTCGTTGGTAATCACAATCATGATATAAAGCCGGTACGCTTCGCGCTAAAGTCGCTCACATTGCCAGTGCCCGGCAGGCTGTACCTGGACGGCCAAGGCTGGATTGAAATAACTGGTCTGAGCTGCAGTACGTCACACTTGCCGCATGGCGGCGGCCTCTTCTCGTACCCAGGCCTGGAACAGCCGGACTGCCTCCGGAACAGGACGATCCGAAGCATGGGCCATGAAATAAGCGCCGTCTGTCCGCACCCGCAAGGTGAACGGCGCGACCAGCAGGCCTGCAGCCAGGTCCTGTTCGACAAACGCCTCCAGACCAATGGTCACGCCCAGGCCATTGGCGGCCGCCTGGTAAGCCAGCGCGGCGTTCTCAAATTTCAGACCCTGGTTGCCATCAATTTGCGTCAGATCGGCCGCCTGCAGCCAGGCGGGCCAATCGTTGGGTCGATTCAGCGAGCATAACAGCACATGGTTGGCCAGATCCGCGGGCAGGCGCAAAGAGGGACCGCCCTGCAACAAGGTTGGTGCACACACTGGCACCAGCACTTCGCCAAACAGTTCCTCCTCATCCAGCGCGTCCGACGTGTGCGGTCTGGCCTGAATGCTTATGTCGATGTCTTCGCGATTGAAGTCGGCGTGCTGGTGCGAGGTGGTTATTTGCACGTCCAATTCAGGATGGCGGGCATGAAAGTGAGCCAGCCGGGGCACCAGCCATTTGATGGCGAAAGTGGGCGGCAGCTTGATGCGCAGTCGCCTTGCGTCGGTGCGGCGCTGCAGTTGCCGAGTGCCTTGTTCGATTTGCCCCAGCGAATCGCCAACGATGCGCCCAAAGGCGATACCGTCGGCTGTCAGCGCAATACCATGACGCTGGCGCACGAACAACTGCAACCCCAACCACTCCTCCAGCAGTTGGACATGCCGGCTGACCGCCCCCTGACTGATGCACAGCTCATGCGCCGCTTGCGTCAGGCTGTCGCAGCGGGCAGCTACATCAAAAACGCGCAAGGCATTCAAGGGAGGTAGTCGTCTAAGCATGGTCGGCGCCAGGCAAGCCGGGCAATGGAATAAATGGATCGGTCAGTTTAGCACGGGCACTTAAGGTATCTAATAATTAGATGTCAACCATGTCTAAATTGTGATTGAGCTCTGGCGAGTGCATCGCCATAATGGCTAAGAAAATTCAATCTGCTATTAAAAATCATGGGCTACCCAGATTGACGCGGCATCCTAAAACAAGCCCCAGGAGGAGACTAACATGAAAAAAATGCATAGCTTGCTGGCTGCTGCGATGGCCATTTCCTGTATGACGGCAGCAGCGCCCGTTGTCGCACAAAGCTATCCCGAACGCCCCGTGACCTTGATCG
>JBOIGK010000449.1:0-6281 GCA_050742695.1 Advenella sp.
TAGATGTATCGACCCGACTGACGGGTGGAATGCTGGTGCGCCAGGGGGCGGCAACCACCAGGGCGCCGGTCGCGGCAGCCATCAGCCCGCCCAGCCAGCTGTTGCGCCAGCGTCGGCTGCGTTTTGCCGTCGGGAGCGGATCCAGCGACAGGGTGGGCAATGCAAATGGCGTTTCACGAATACGCAGTCCGGTTGCGCTGTATATCGCATTGGCAATGGCCGCCGCCGCGGGCAGCTCAACGCCCGGACCCCAGGCCAGCGGCTGATCCAGCGAGCGTGCGCTATTGATGACCTGCACCTCGGGCAGCGCCAACGGGCGCTGTATGTCTTGTTCAGAAGGGCTATTGGGGTCCTGTTGGGTCTGTTGTCCCAAAAGGGATTGCGTCCACTTGCCCAGGCGATCTTTCAGCAGGCGCTGGGTTTCCGGTGTGCTGGGCGGTGCGCTCTCGGTATGGCTTGCATCATGCCCCACTGTCAACTTGCTAACGGCCAGGCCGCCGCTGCGCGCATCCACGGCCAGCTCGACCGACCAGACCGACCATACTTCCTGCGGAGGATTCCTGTCGTTATCAATAATATGACTATAGGCGATGCCACGGCCAAGCCCGGCAGCCTTGGCCGTCGGGCCGGATGCTGCCTGATCCCAGCCGCTTTGTTGCGCAACGCTTCTTAATAGTTGTTGTCCGCGCTCGCTGTTGATTTGTGCCAGACGGGTCTGCACCGGATCCAGTTGATGGTTTTCGCAATATTCATCGAAGTGTGATTCTTGTGCAAACACCGTGGCGGCTGTATAGCTGTAGGGGTCTGTGGCCACCAGGCTGCTGCCGCTTTTTTGAGCGGGGGCGCTGGCATATTCGGTAAGCAGTGCCATCCCTGCGGTCAAGGTTGAGTCCAGTCCGCATAAGCGGCCGGCGATGGACGCACGACGCGGATCAAGCGCGTTGATGCTCCATTGTGCCCGGTCTGCCAGATGCTGGCTCGCGGCCTGATGGTTCTGCTCGACCTTGACCGCCAACGCGGCAGGTGCGTAGGCCGATTGTACCCGTACCGGCTGGTGTAAATCCCAGGCCAAAAGCGCTGCTTCGACGGCGGTCTCCAACCCGTCCTGTGTGTGCTGGCCATGTTGCACAATCCGGACCGCTTCGGGTGCCAGCCCCAGCAGTGCGCACAGTTCCTGCCTGAGGGCCGTCTGGCGATTGGTGTTGACCCACACCGTGAGTTGATCGTCCCGGTGCCATGCGATCGCCCAATCCGGTGCGTCGGCGGCCAGGTGGTTATTCCATTCATACCGGGTTGCCGAATGGATCGTGCCTGGCGTTGTTGTCTGGTTTGTTGAGTGTTGCACATCGGCGCTGGTAACAACGGGCGTGAGCCAGGTAGCGTTCAGCAAGGCACAAGCCTGCTGCGCCTGCGCGCGCTGCACGGCGACAACTCCGACAAAGTTGCCGCGGGTGATGCAACTGACTACGCCTGGCACTTTGCCTGCCCGATCGCTGTCGAGTGACTGCAATTGCGCAATCCGGTTTGTTTGTATGCCCAGCTCCCAATGTGGCGGACGCAATACAACGCCATGCAGCAGTTGGCTGTCCGTTGGTACGGACAGGTCCATGCCGGCGCTGTCATCTGGCGTGTGGCTTATGCCGGTAGTGGTGGGAGTGGTCAGGTCCATGGTCATGGTCGCCCCGTGGCCGCTGAGATTGCCGCCGCCATGATTTCCACATGGGTCCCGCAACGGCACAGGTTGTGACGCAGTTCGTTACGAATTTGTGCTTCCGAGGGATTGGGATTGCGGTTCAATAGTGCCTGTACTGTCATGATCATGCCGTTCAGGCAATAGCCGCATTGCGCAGCCTGATTATCAATAAATGCCTGCTGGACCTTATTGGGCTGGCCGTTTTCGCTGAGACCTTCAAGGGTGGTGATCGAGCGGTTTTCTACAACGCTGACCGGTATTACGCATGCGCGTGCCGCTACACCATCCACCAATACCGTACAGGCGCCGCATTCGCCGAGTCCGCAACCGAACTTCGGGCCATTTAAGGTCAGATCATTGCGCAATACGTAAAGCAGCGGCGTATCGGGTTCAACGGTCAGGTTGTGATGCTCATTATTGACCGATAGGGCGATTGGACGGGGGGCAATAGGATTCATGGTCAGGGCGTAAAATGTGTCAACTAATAATAAGTTTACACACTTTAATTTTTTGAGCAAACAAAGAATTTCATGAAAATGAACAAGAGTGTATCAACTCGTCATTCTGCGGGTTTTTACTAGTTTTTTCTGAGCATAACCAGAGTTTACACTGCAAACTGCAGATCCGTTTTCATTTTTTTGAAGATGTTCTTTTCATGTTTGATCATTTTAATATAGCGTGTACACTGTAGTTAATCTTCCTGTCCAACACACGCCTGAACCGGATACCCGTTAATGACGTATATGGCACCTCGTACCGAGCAACAATCGCTATTGGAGTCTACCGGCACTCTGCTGGTGCTGCGTGCGCCGGTTGTGCCGCCTGCGCCTGCAGCGGGGCAGCCCGGGGTTGTGTCTGTGTATCTGCAGGATTATGACGATGTGTTCGTGGCGGTATCCGAGCAGGGCTGGGTCCGGGCCTTCTGCGGCCACGTTGATCTGGGTACCGGCATTCAGACCGCGCTGGCGCAAATCGTTGCCGATGAGCTGGATGTGCCGATCTCTGCCGTGCAGATGGTGCTGGGCCACACCGATGCTTCACCCAATCAGGGTCCCACCATTGCCAGCGCATCAATCCAGATCACAGCTCAGCCGTTGCGCCGGGCCGCTGCCCAGGCCCGTCATATTCTAGTGGATTTGGCTGCAGGCATGTGGAATGTCGATGCGGCGCACTTGTTTGTTCAGGACGGCCGTATATCTTCTGCGCATGGGCACGCCATTGACTACTGGACGTTGCTGGCGGGAAAGCAATATCGCCAATACCTGCAGGACGAAGTGCAGACCAAGGCAGCTAAAGACCTGAAAATTGTCGGTCACTCCCAGCCCCGAGTGGATATCCCCGCCAAGACGCTTGGCCAGTTTGTCTATGTCCATGATATGCGGGTGCCAGGCATGTGGCATGGCCGGGTCGTACGCCCTCCCTATGTCGGACGAGATACGGGCGCCTTCATCGGCCACAGTCTGGTTTCAGTGGATACCGCTAGCGTAGATCATATCTGTCCTGACATCAAAGTATTCGTGCAGGGGGATTTTGTCGGTGTAGTGGCCCGTCGCGAAGAGCATGCGATCCGCGCAGCTCGTGAGCTCAAGGTGACCTGGAAGCCTGTTGCACCGCTGGAAGATCTCCAGGACCTGGAAGCGGCCATTCGACGTCAACCCATGAGCGAACGTGTCCTGCAGGATAACCGTAGCGACCATCCCGATCTGCCCCCGGCCAGGGTCGATATCAAACGAACCTATGTCTGGCCGTACCAGATGCATGCCTCCATCGGGCCTTCATGCGCGGTCGCAGATTACCAGCCCCAGCATGTCAGAGTCTGGTCCGGTTCGCAAAACCCGCATATGTTGAGAGTGCATCTTAGCCAGCTCAGCGGCCTTGATGAGGCGCGTATAGAAATTATCCGTCTGCAGGCGGCCGGTTGCTATGGCCGCAATTGCGCCGATGACGTTTGTGCCGACGCACTCCTTCTTTCACAGCACGTCGGGGTGCCGGTTCGTGTGCAATTGAGCCGCGAGCAGGAACATGGCTGGGAACCCAAGGGTGCTGCGCAGTTGATGGATGTGCACGGCTCGCTTGATGCACAAGGCAATTTACGGCATTACGAGTTCAGTACGCATTACCCGTCAAACGATGGGCCGCTGCTGGCGTTGTTGCTTACTGGCAAAGAGCCGGCGTTGCCGCGCAGCCTGCAAATGGGCGATCGCACTGCGGTGCCGCCTTATGGCTATCCAAGCCAGAAAATTGTCTGCAACGATATGGCGACCATTGTGCGCGCCTCCTGGCTTCGCGGGGTCTCGGCGCTGCCCAATTCATTTGCTCATGACTGTTTTATTGATGAGCTGGCGTTCGAGGCTCAGGCCGATCCGCTGGCATTTCGGGTAAAAAACCTGGCGGCTGACGAGCGCGCCCAGCAATTGCTGCTGGCCGTGGGCGAGCGGGCGCACTGGCAACCCGGCAGGTCCGGTAGTCGGGGAACCCCAGATGCTGACGGGTGGCTGCACGGGCGAGGCGTATCTTACGCTCGCTATATTCATTCCAGGTTCCCCGGCTTTGGCGCGGCCTGGTCGGCCTGGATTGCAGATATCAGCGTCAATGCCCGTACCGGACAGATCCGGCTGAATCATATCGTGGTGGGCCAAGACACCGGGCAAATGGTCAATCCTGCGGGAGTACGTCATCAACTGCATGGCAATGTGATCCAGGCGCTCAGCCGCGCCCTGTATGAACAAGTCAGTTTCGATGCCAACGGCACGGTACAGGCAGAGTGGGGCGCATACAAGATTATTGACTTTACTGCCGTTCCACCTATTGATGTCGTATTGATGGACAGGCAGGATGAGCCGCCCATGGGCGCAGGCGAATCGGCATCGGTGCCATGTGCATCGGCCGTAGCCAATGCATTGTTTGATGCCTGCGGCTTGCGCTTTTACCAGGCGCCGTTTACGCCACAGACAGTGCGCGAGGCGCTGCAACTGGCCAGCATCAATGGCGCAACGCCTGCGCTGGCCGGGACGTAATTTTTATTTAAGGGAGATTGAATGAGTCACTATCTATATGGCGCCAATATATCGGCCAATGGCATTCGGCAGCATTATCTGCGCTATGGCGGCAACGAAGGTGAACGGGCG
This sequence comes from Advenella sp., assembly GCA_050742695.1. Classification (GTDB taxonomy): domain Bacteria; phylum Pseudomonadota; class Gammaproteobacteria; order Burkholderiales; family Burkholderiaceae_B; genus Advenella. The sequence continues at coordinate 4,822 of JBOIGK010000449.1, forward strand.
AATCGTCCTGCGGTCATCATTATTCCGGGCATTACCAGCCCGGCGGTGACCTGGGGGTTTGTCGGCGAGCGCTTCGCACGCCAGTTTGATACATACATCCTGGATGTCCGGGGCCGGGGTCTGAGCGAGGCGTCCGATACGCTGGACTATGGGCTGGATGCGCAGGCTGCCGATGTTGTTGCGTTTGCCAAAGCCCTGGGCCTAAGTCGTTATATCCTGGTTGGTCACTCCATGGGCGGGCGTATCGGCGCACGTGCGGCGAGCACCGCCCCTGCAGGACTTGAAGCGCTGGTCATGGTAGACCCGCCGGTCTCGGGTCCGGGCCGTCGCGCCTATCCCGCCAAACTGCCCTGGTATGTTGATTCCATGGCCATGGCACGCAAGGGGTGCGATGCCGAAGCAATGCGCGCCTTTTGCCCGACCTGGACGCAGGAACAACTGCAGCTTCGTGCGCAGTGGCTGCACACATGCGATGAACGCGCCATTATCCAGAGCTTTAATGATTTTCAGAATGACGACGTCCATGCCAATTTTCCGCAAATCAAGGTGCCGGTCATGTTGATGACGGCCGAGCGCGGCGATGTGGTTCTTGATCAAGACGTTCAGGAAATCACGACACTGATTCCCGGTCTGACCGTGACCAGAGCCAGCGATGCGGGACACATGATTCCCTGGGACAACGAAGCGGGATTTTATGCCGCCTTTGGCGACTTTCTTGGCGCCCGGCTCGATTAAGACTGTCGTACCGGCGCTGCGGGTGGCTGCCCGCAGCAGAGCACTTTCATGAGGACTATTATGGCTGTAAGCGATTATCAACTTATCGAGGCATGGCAGAAGGTATTGACCCTGTCCAATCTTGAGGCCGGGCAGACTGTTACGATCCTGACCAGTATGTCAACGCATCCGCAAACGCTGTTATGCGCAACCATTGCCGCGCAATCCAAAGGCGCCATTGTCAACCGGCTGGACCTGCCGCCGGTCAATGCTGAAAAGGCATTAAGCAGGGATGCGCTGGCGTATCTGGGCACCACGCCACTGACCGGGAACAAGGCGGCCATTGCCGCGCTCAAGGCCAGTGATCTTGTGCTGGATCTGATGACATTGCTGTTTTCACCGGAACAACATGAAATTCTTGAAAGCGGCACCAAAATCCTGCTGGCCGTGGAACCGCCGGAAATTCTGGTTCGTACAGTGCCTATCGAAGCAGACCGCAAGCGTGTTAAGGCGGCCTCTGCGCTGATTGCCAAATCAAAACAAATGCATATCACGTCCGAGGCGGGCACCGATTTGCGCTGCCCCCTGGGCGAGTTTCCGGCCATCAGCGAGTACGGTTATGTTGACGAGCCCGGGCGCTGGGACCACTGGCCCAGCGGCTTTACCCTGACCTGGCCCAACGAAGGCGGGGCGACAGGACGTATCGTGATTGATAAAGGCGATATCTTATTGCCGCAGAAAAAATA
>JBOIGK010000450.1:0-6143 GCA_050742695.1 Advenella sp.
TCAATAGTCTGGCGTTGAACTCCATGTATAGCCTGCAGTACGCCATCTATGCAATGAAGTACGAGATGTCGGCCGAAGACGTCTATGGCAAGATGCCGGTCGAGCAGATGAACCAGATTGTGTGCGAGGCGGCCGGTATTGACGTAGCTGCTGATTCAGGCACGGGGCCCGTAACCCGGCACCGGCAGGAGGTGTCAGTCAGTAGCGCCAGGCCGCTTAATATCGTCTTGATTGTCGAAGAAAGCCTGGGGGCGCAATATGTGCAGACGCTGGGCGGGCAGTCGCTGACGCCCAATCTGGATGCCTTGTACGAACAGGGATGGGGCTTTACCCGTGCCTATGCGACTGGCACCCGCTCCGTACGTGGGCTGGAGGCGCTATCCGCCGGCTTTCCACCCACCATCACCCAATCGGTATTCAAATTGCCTGGAGCGCAAAGCGGCTTCTTTCCGATCGCTGACGTACTGGGCCAGCAGCATGGCTATCATTCCCGCTTTCTGTATGGTGGCGAAGCCCATTTCGACAATATGAAAGGCTTCTTCCTGGGCAATGGCTTTCGCGAGGTGATTGACGGCCCGCAGTTCAAGGACCCGGCGTTTCTGGGCACTTGGGGCTATTGCGACGAAGATATGTTCAACCAGCTGGATCGCCTGTTGCAGGAGGATGCCTCGCGCAAGGAACCCGTGCTCACGCTAGCTTTCAGCGTGAGCAATCATTCGCCTTGGGAGTATCCTGAGGGCCGGATCCGAACTACCGGCAATCCGGCAACCGTGGACAATACCGTTCGTTATGCCGACCATGCCTTGGGACAGTTTTTTGAAACCGCCAAAACCCGGGACTACTGGAACAATACCGTGTTTGTGGTGGTGGCCGACCACGATTCGCGGGTGTTCGGCGCCGAGCTGATCCCCCTGAAGCATTTTCATATTCCCGCCGTTATTCTGGGTGGCACGATCGCGCCGCGTCGCGACGATCGCCTTATCAGCCAGATCGACCTGGCGCCCACCTTATTGTCGCTGGCCGGCGCCGCTTGTGAGCACCCGATGATCGGCCAGGATTTGACCCGGCAGACGCCTGACCGCGCCATCATGCAATATGGTGACCGTTACGGCTACCTGCAAGGCGAGCACCTGACGGTGCTGGAGCCTCATCTGGATCCACAGCAGTTTCGCTATACGGCGCCCGAGTCGTTTGAACCCATGGTGTCCGATGAGACGCTGGTGAGGCTGGCGCGCGCCCATGCGCTGTGGCCCTTCAGTGTTTACCGGGATAAAAGCTATACTGTGCCGAAACAACGTTGATCGCAGGTAACGCGCACTCGTGTCGGGGTGTACCAGCCTGAACTTATTTTCGGAGAGCCAACCATGGATTATCTGCTGGCGCTAGATCAGGGAACGTCCAGTTCCCGCAGCATTTTATTTGATCGCAACGGGCAAATTGTTGGTCTTGCGCAGCAGGAGTTTACGCAGCATTATCCGCAATCTGGCTGGGTCGAACATGATGCGGTTGAAATCTGGCGTACCCAGCTGGTCACCATGCAAAAGGTGCTGCATCAGACCGCGGTAGACATTGCCCGGGTGCGCGCAGTCGGCATTACCAACCAGCGTGAGACATCAGTGTTGTGGGACCGCGCCACAGGCGAACCCCTGGGGCCGGCGATCGTATGGCAGGATCGTCGGGGCGAATCGTTGTGCCGTCAGTTGCGCGATCAGGGGCGCGAACCCATGATTCTGGAGAAAACCGGCCTGCGCCTGGACGCGTACTTTTCTGCGACCAAACTGGCCTGGATGCTGGAGCATCTGCCGCAGGCCCGGGCGCGTGCCGAAAAAGGCGAGCTCCTGTTCGGTACCATTGACAGTTGGCTGATCTGGCAACTGACCGGCGGCAAGGTGCACGCCACCGATGTGACCAATGCGTCGCGCACCATGCTGTTCAATGTGCATACCGGGCAGTGGGACCCGCAGTTGCTGGATTTGTTCCAGATTCCCGCCAGCCTGCTGCCGCAGGTGATGGCCTCTAGCGCCCACTATGGCGATATCCCTGCCGAGCTGCTGGGTTATGCGCTGCCTATTTGCGGCGTGGCGGGCGATCAGCATAGTGCGCTTTTTGGCCAGGCGTGCACGCGGGCCGGAATGGCTAAAAATACCTATGGCACCGGTTGCTTTGCCCTGCTGCACACCGGCACGCGCTTTACCGCTTCTGAAAATGGGCTGCTCACGACCCGGGTTGCGCAATATGGCCAGCAACAGCCGGAGTTCGCGCTGGAAGGCAGTGTCTTTGTGGCCGGCGCAGCCGTGCAGTGGCTGCGTGACGGTCTTGGGATCATTAAAAGAAGCCGGGATGTGCAGGCGCTGGCCCAATCGGTTCCCGATACGGGTGGTGTCATGTTCGTCCCGGCCTTTACCGGTCTGGGCGCGCCGTATTGGAATGCAGACGCGCGTGGGACGCTGGTCGGCATCAGTCGCGCCACGACCGCAGCGCATATTGCCCGCGCAGCGGTCGAGAGCATTGCCTATCAGAGCGCCGCGTTGTTGTCGGCCATGGCGCGTGACGGCGCAGGGCTGGAGCAGTTGCGGGTAGATGGCGGCGCCAGTGTCAATGATGCGCTGATGCAATTTCAGGCCGATCTGCTGGGTATCCCGGTGTTGCGCCCGCAAGTGGTGGAGACCACCGCGCTGGGCGCTGCATATCTGGCAGGGCTGCAGTGCGGCATCTGGTCTGACGTTGAACAGATCGAGCAGTTGTGGCGCATCGATAAAACCTTTGAGCCCACCATGAGCCGGGACCAGGCGCAGGCGTGCATGCAGCAGTGGGAAAAGGCAGTGGCGCAAACGATCAGCGGCACCTGATGGCTGGCGGGCCCAGCCCGCACTGCCACGGTTAGCTCAAAAAGCGCATCTGAAATGATCTGCCCTTGATGGGACGCTGGCTCAGTCGCTGCAGCGTATCTTCAGCAATGCTGCGGTCAATGGCCACGAAGGCCACAAAATCAAAAAGGCTGATTTTACCGACCTGATCGGCTTGCAGGCCCAGGTCTTTGGTAAGTGCTCCCAGCAGATCGCCTGGCCGCAGCTTGTCCTTCTTGCCGCCACGAATGCAGATGGTGCGCATTGGGGGCGTGAAGGCGCCGCGAGCACGCTTGAGCGTGTTCATATCCAGCCAGGCCAGCGGCTTGCCCAGCGCCTGTTCAATGCGTTCGGCGCGAAATTTCTCTTTGGGCGTGCACAAGGTCAGCGCCAGTCCGCCTCGTCCGGCGACCCGGCCGGTGCGGCCCACGCGATGGATATGGGTTTCCGCGTTGGGCGACATATCGACATTGATCACCGCATCAAGCGTAGCAATATCCAGGCCCCTTGCGGCCACGTCGGTGGCCACCAGCACCGAGCAGCTTTGCCCGATAAAATCGACCAGCACATCTTCGCGGTCGCGCTGGTCCATATCGCCGTGCAGTGTACGGGCTTCGATGCCTCGCTCCAGCAGGGAATCGGTCAGTGCCTCGCATTGAGCCTTAGTGTTGCAAAAGGCCAGTGTGGAGACGGGACGATAGGCATTGAGCAGTGTGGCGGTAGTTTCAAATCGGTCGGCGTCTTCGGTGGCCACGAACCACGACTCGGTGTCGGGATGGTCGGGCTTGTCGTCCGTGCGCACATGCACCGGATTCATGAGGAATCCCTCGCTGGCTTTGAGGATAGCGGGCGGAAAGGTTGCCGAGAACAGCAGGTTCTGTCGCTTGAGCGGGCAGGCCTGGGTAATCGCACTGATGTCTTCGTAAAAGCCCATATCGATCATGCGATCGGCCTCATCCAGCACCAAAACCTTGACGGCAGACAAATTAAGGACGTCGCGGTCAACCAGGTCCAGCACCCGGCCGGGCGTGCCAACAACAATATGTGCACCATGCTGGAGCGATTCTGCCTGCGGCTTCAATGCCGTGCCCCCATATAGTGCAAGCACTTTGATATTGCCCAGCGCGCGTGCCAGCTTGCGCACTTCCTGTGCAACCTGTTCGGCCAGTTCCCGGGTAGGACACAGGACCAGCGCCTGGCAACCGAAATAGGCAGGGTTCAGTCGTTGCAGCAAGCCCAGAGCAAAGGCCAGTGTCTTGCCGCTTCCCGTTTTTGCCTGAGCCAGGACATCCCGGCCCTCCAGGACGGCGGGCAGGCTGGCGGACTGGATCGGCGTCATCGTTTGAAAGCCGAGTTCGGCCAGATTTTTCTGCTGGGCGTCGGAAAGAGGAAGGGTGGAAAAAGACATGGTGGCCTGATGGTGACGAAGGCGCAAGCGATGCGGCCTTGCTAAAAAATGAGCGCGATAGGAAAAGCGCAATGAAATCGAAGACTTATTGTACCTGAAACCGTTATAATTATTGATCCGTCCCTAATTAAAATTGAACCAAAATAGTGCGTGTTATATTAGGGTGCGTCCCTATGTAATTTTCTTGCCACGCATAGGGAATCGCAGTATTCTTTCTTCTCCCTTTTTGCGCTGCACGATAGCGTTTAAGAAGTTTAAGAATCACGAAGTATCCCGGTCCAATCGCGGCGCATTTTTTTACGCAGCACTCTGCGGAGTTTTCCTATGTCAGTTCATTCATCTTCTTTCGACGGTCAGGTGTCGGTTATCGACGCCTCTGCCATTGGCCATCGCCCCCATCGCATGCCCAAAGCGCAGGGCATGTATGATCCAGCCAACGAACACGACGCCTGTGGTGTCGGCTTTGTGGCCAATATCAAGGGCCGCAAAAGCCATGCCATTATTCAGCAGGGTCTGAAGATTCTTGAAAATCTGGATCACCGGGGTGCCGTGGGCGCCGATAAGCTCATGGGCGACGGCGCCGGGATTCTGATTCAGATTCCCGATACGCTTTACCGTGAGGAAATGGCCAAGCAGGGCGTGACGCTGCCTGCCGAGGGTGAATACGGTGTGGCCATGGTATTCCTGCCCAAGGAAACGGCTTCCCGTCTGGCCTGTGAGAAGGAACTGGAACGCGCCGTGCGCGATGAAGGTCAGGTCCTGCTCGGCTGGCGTGATGTGCCCATCGATCATGACATGGAAATGTCGCCCACCGTGCGCGATTGCGAGCCGCTTATTCGTCAGCTCTTTATCGGCCGCGGGCCTGACGTGATGGTGCCCGATGCGCTGGAACGCAAGCTTTACGTTATTCGCAAGACCGCCAGCCACGCGATTCAAAATATGCGCCTGGCCCATGGTCAGGAGTATTTTGTACCTTCGGCCTCGGTGCGCACCGTCGTCTACAAAGGGCTTTTGCTGGCCAACCAGGTTGGCATCTACTATCGCGACCTGGCCGATACCCGTGCCGTGTCTGCGCTGGCGTTGGTGCACCAGCGGTTTTCCACCAATACGTTCCCGGCGTGGCCGCTGGCCCACCCCTATCGCATGATCGCTCATAACGGCGAGATCAATACCGTCAAGGGCAACTTCAACTGGTTGCGTGCCCGTGAAGGGATGATGGAATCGGCAGTGCTTGGCGACGACCTGAAAAAGCTCTATCCGATTGTGTATGAAGGGCAGTCTGATACGGCTACGTTCGACAACTGCCTGGAACTGCTGGTGACCTCCGGCTATTCGCTGTCGCATGCCATGATGATGATGATCCCGGAAGCCTGGGAGCAGCACGCCACGATGGACGAGAATCGTCGTGCATTCTACGAGTACAACGCGGCCAAGATGGAACCCTGGGATGGCCCGGCGGCAGTCGCGTTCACCGATGGCCGCCAGATCGGCGCCACACTTGACCGTAACGGCTTGCGTCCCGCCCGCTACCTGATTACCGACGATGATATGGTGATTCTGGCGTCCGAGGCCGGCACCCTGACGGTCCCGGAAAACCGCATTATTAAAAAATGGCGTCTGCAGCCAGGTCGCATGCTGCTGATTGATCTGGAGCAGGGTCGCATCATTGGCGACGATGAAATCAAATCACAATTGTCCAATAACCGTCCCTATGGTCAGTGGATCAAGCGCCTGCATGTCAAACTCGACGACATTCTTGTTCATGAGAAAAATCATCCGCAAGCGGTCAGTTCGCCGGCCGCGTTGCTGGATCGCCAGCAGGCCTTTGGCTGGAACCAGGAAGACCTCAAATTCATTATCCAGCCCATGGCAAAAAATGGCGAAGAGGC
>JBOIGK010000451.1:0-10304 GCA_050742695.1 Advenella sp.
TCGGGGCTTGTCTTTATTTTGCTGGCCATGGGAATGCTCCCCTCCGGACTGGCGGTGGCCGGGCTGTGCGTGGCCGGTTTCCTGAGCGGCATGGCCGGACCGTCTCGCGATATGCTGGTTCGACGCGTTACACCCAAAGGTGCCCTTGGCTCCGTTTACGGTCTGGTCTATTCCGGCATGGATGTGGGTTCTGCTTTGGGACCCGTCGTATATGGCTTTATGCTGGATCACCAAACGTATCGCGGTCCCTGGCTGGTGTCCGGTCTGGCGCTGTTTGGCGCGGTGCTGGCGGCGCTCTGGGTTGCCTATTGCGCTCGCAGGCAGCAGGAGGTCCGCTCTGCCCCCCAGGGCAGTGCCGCATAAACATCTGAATCGCCAGGCGCCCCGCGCATCCTTGTGGCTATGCGGGAGGTCAAACCGGCTTCAAACTGCCTACAACCCGGCCTTTGCGCGGAGGCGGCCATGGGCAAAAAGGCAATTGACCTGCGGGCATTCTGGCGTATACTTGTCTGATCATTCTTGGATATAGCGTCAAGGCGACGATATATTTATACAGGCAATCACGTGTTTCAGCCGAAGCGCCAACATGCGCGCTGTTAAATTTTCAGGGAGGCTCCCATGATGACAAACATTAAACCAAGCATCAAACGATTGGCTGGATACGGCCTGGCCCTGGCGGCGCTCCTGTTTGTGTTTTCCCTGTACATCAATCCGGACCTGTACGTGTCTGTCTCCAATCTTTTCTGGTCCTGCTTCGGGGCGCTTTAATAAACCCCTGCTTGTCATGGGGCGTTCGCGGTCGAATGTGAACGCAATGCCGTGTTCCCGGTTCTCTGCTCATTTGCCGATGCGTTGTTCACCTGTGGCGCTTGCCTGCAAGCCGTAGATACCGTCGCCTGCGTATATCCGCGCAAGAATGGGGCTGCGTACTTATTTACCCAGCATCTCGCATATGGTGGCTGCTAACAGCCATGACAACATCAAGGGCCAGGGCAATATCATTGTTTTCAAATTCAGCGCTGCTGCGGGTGTCGTTGCGCCGAGTCTGGATTAAGCCGGCAGATTTTGTAGGAAAAAGCATCATGCGATATGGGCTGTATACGATACGAGTGAAATCACGATAAATTTCACATTATGATATTGCCATTTCATAACATGAATTGTGCATGCTGCAGTCGCAAATTTAATATTTCATTATCGCAAATTTGATTTCATAATATAAAATGAAAATAATAACTAATTGATTTGTATGGATATAATAATTAGTCTTATATAAGACATAAGTGTATATTGCACTGCGGTCTTCAGATAGAATTTTCTCCATGGATCTTTTTTTATATACAGGAGTAAATCATGTCAAAACGCGAAACCGCCATCCGTAACCTGCAAAAAGAGTGGGCAGAAAATCCACGCTGGCAGGGTATCAAACGGGGCTATGGCGCCGAGGAAGTTATCAAGCTGCGTGGTTCCCGGCAGAATGAGTACACACTGGCCCGTACCGGCTCAGAAAAACTGTGGGACCTGCTCAACAATGAGCCATTCGTCAATACACTGGGCGCGCTGACCGGCAACCAGGCAATGCAACAGATCAAGGCGGGCCTCAAAGCGATCTACCTGTCGGGCTGGCAAGTCGCCGGCGATGCCAATATCGCAGGTGAAATGTATCCGGACCAGTCGCTGTATCCTGCAAACTCGGTTCCTTCCGTGGTTCGCCGTATCAACAATTCACTGACACGTTGTGACCAGATTCAGTGGATGGAAGGCAAGGAAGAGGGTGATGATGGCTATATTGACTACTTTGCGCCGATCATTGCCGATGCCGAAGCCGGATTTGGCGGCGTATTGAATGCGTTCGAGCTGATGAAGTCCATGATCGATGCCGGCGCTTCAGGCGTTCACTTTGAGGATCAGTTGGCTTCGGTTAAAAAATGCGGTCACATGGGCGGCAAGGTCTTGGTGCCAACGCGTGAGGCTGTTGCCAAGCTGGTATCGGCCCGGCTGGCAGCGGACGTCATGGGCGTACCCACCGTGTTGCTGGCACGTACCGATGCGGATGCCGCTGACCTGATTACCAGCGATGTCGATGAGAACGATCAACCGTTCCTGACCGGCGAGCGCACACCCGAAGGCTTTTTCCGCACCAAACCAGGTATGGACCAGGCTATTTCGCGCGGACTGGCCTATGCACCGTATGCCGATCTGCTGTGGTGCGAGACGTCGACACCGAATCTGGAGGATGCGAAAAAATTTGCTGAAGCGATTCACAAACAATTCCCGGGCAAACTGCTGGCCTATAACTGCTCGCCATCATTTAACTGGAAAAAGAACCTGGACGACGTCACCATTGCCAAATTCCAGCGCGAACTGGGTGCCATGGGCTACAAATTCCAGTTCATCACTCTGGCTGGTTTCCATGCGCTGAACTATGGCATGTTTGAACTGGCTCATGGTTATGCACGCAATCAGATGAGTGCATTTGTCGAGTTGCAGCAGAAAGAGTTTGCTGCGGCCGAGCTGGGCTTTACCGCTGTTAAACATCAGCGCGAAGTGGGTACAGGTTATTTTGACGCCGTCACTCAGACAATTGAAGGGGGCCGCTCTTCGACGACCGCGCTGACCGGATCTACCGAAGAGGCTCAGTTCTCTCACGGTTGATGGTGCAACTGGCCCGGTACGGTCGCTGGGTTGACCGGATCGGGTGCCGCGCGTTGACGATAGTCCAATAAAAAGGGCCACCGGATCGAATATGCCGGTGGCCCTTTTGCTGGGCGCATGCCATCGTGGACCACAGGGCTAAATAACCAATCGGTGGAATATATCCGTGTAATTAGTCGGCGGCCTGTTTGTTGCTGGCTAGTTACACGTGTGTTAACTGGCGAGCGCCTGAGTCCGGATCTGTGTTAACCGGCACAGGTTCCAAAGTGTGCCAGTCCTTGCCCGGACAGAAGCCTTGTCAATACGGCATGGTGACCTGATGGCCGCTGCTGCGCTGCCGGCTTGCCAGGCCATAAGCCAAATCTGCTACCGAGGCAGCATAAAAATAGCTGCGATTGTATTTGGTGATGGCGAAAAAGTTGCGTGTGGCCGTACGATATTCATGGCTGCCACGAACTTCGTCGCGCAGATCAATGACGCCGATCTCCTTGCCGTTCTGCCAGTTGCCGCCCGTGCCGCCAGCGCGCAGCGTCGCTCCGCGACTTTGCAACTGGCTCCAGCTCATGGATGGCTCCAGGCCGCCGTCAACCAGCGATGCGGCCCCGGTCGGCAATATGACCGGCGCAAAGACCGGGTTATCTGCACGCCAGCCATGCTTGGCAAGATAGTTGGCCACGGACAGAATGGCGTCCTGCGTACTGTTGCGCAGATCAATGTGCCCGTCATTGTCGCCGTCTACCGCATAGTGTTCGATACTGACCGGCATGAATTGCGGCAGGCCGATAGCGCCGGCAAATGATCCGGTCGCGCTGTTGGCGTCCACTTTGTCGCGGTAGTCCAGATCCAGCAGGGCGGCCAACTGGTTGCGGAACATCTGGCCTTTTTCAGGACGGTTCGGTTCCGGATGGTTAAAGCCCAGCGTGTACAGGGTATCCAAAACGCGGAATGATCCGGTCTGTTCGCCATACACTGTTTCCACGCCAATGATGGCGGCAACGATTGCTGCGGGCACGCCGTACGTTTTCTCTGCCCGGTTCAGCGTCTGCCGGTTGGCGTTCCAGAACGCGGTTCCCTTGCGCAGACGAATCGGTTCGACGAAACGGCTGCGGTAGCTTTGCCAGGCGCGTGTGACGCGTCCGCCCGAGCCCTTGGGTGTCATCAGGCGAATGACCCGATCATCCACGGTAGCCGTGGCAAGTAACTGTTCGATATGCGAGCGTGGTATGGCATGACGTTCGGATACCTGGGTCACAAAGGTATTGCGGTCCGCGCTCAGGCTCCTGTTTTCTGCCGCCCAACCGGTGGGCCCGCTGGCGCCGGCTGAGGTTGTTGAGCCGCTACTACCCGATTGGCTGGTGGAGGAGCAGGCTGCAAGGGACAGCAGCAATACCGGAACAAGCAGTGCAAATGATCGTTTCAAGAGGAACCCCGTGAAGTTGTATTGAGATATGGCAGTTAGCAACATCATGCCACAAGTTGCTGCAAAAGCTGAGCGATTGAGTATGGGTCGCCGGATTGCCGCGCGTCTCTTTGCGTCGCAAAATATGGTAGATTGTATGCAGATAAAATAAGATCAATCAATAGCAAATCAGTAATTTAAAAGCAGGACGAATATTGTGGAGACACTATTCATAACGCATTCTTCGTGCCACAGGCACGAAATGCATGCCTGGCATCCCGAGTCGCCAGCGCGGCTCGACGCCATTAATGATCGGCTGGTCGCGAGCGGCCTTGCCGATTTTCTGAATCATGTGCCGGCGCGCGAAGCTCAGGAAGCCGATCTGTTGCGTGTTCATACCGAGGAACATGTGCGGTTTCTGCGCGAGCATGCACCGCAACAAGGGTATTTCAACGTCGATACCGAAGAAACCTGCATGAACCCCCATACATGGCAGGCGGCATTACATGCAGCAGGCGCCGGGCTGGAGGCCATAGACCAGATCATGGCCGGCCACGCGCGCAACGCCTTTTGCGCCGTCCGTCCGCCAGGCCATCATGCCGAGCCGGCGCGCTCCAGTGGGTTCTGCTTTCTGAATAATGTGGCAATTGGTGTGCGCTATGCGCAGCAACAATATGGTCTCAAGCGCATCGCTATTGTCGATTTCGACGTTCATCATGGTAATGGCACCGAGGCGGCGTTTGCCAACGATGAGTCGGTCATGATGTGCAGTTTTTTTCAGTACCCTCTGTTTCCGAACAGCGGTGTGGATCATCCGGCTGACAATATGCACAACAGTCCCGTGGCTGCCTACACCAAAGCCGAAAAGATCCGCGAACTGGTTGCGAGTCTTTGGCTGCCGGCCCTGCAGGCATTCAGGCCAGAGTTGATTTTTATTTCGGCTGGCTTTGACGCCCATCGCGAAGACGACATGGGGCAGCTTGATCTGGTGGAAAAGGATTACGTCTGGCTCACCAGCCAGGTGAAGGCAATAGCCGATAAATACAGTAATGGACGTATCGTCAGCATGCTCGAGGGTGGATATGCGCTATCGGCGCTGGGGCGAAGTGTAGAGGCCCATATCCGGACGCTTGCCGGCCTGTGAGCTGCCGGGCCATGCATTTTTTGCGATAAAAGCCGGTTATTGACCCGAAAAACTGCTCTGGATTGCCAATATAGGGCGGTTTGTTGCGCTGTGCAAAACAGGGAACGTAAAATTCATCCGATTGAATGAATTAGTCAAATCACTCGTAGCAAGCATGTAAAATAATCGGGTTCAGTAATAAGTCCGGGGCGAGCGCCCCGTAAATCAAGGAGATTGTTGGATGAAGGTATTGGTGCCTGTTAAGCGTGTTGTTGACTACAACGTCAAAGTGCGCGTGAAGTCAGATCAGTCTGGCGTTGATATTGCAAACGTGAAGATGTCAATGAATCCGTTTGATGAAATCGCTGTTGAAGAAGCAACACGTCTCAAGGAAGCAGGCACAGCCACAGAGGTCATTGCGGTCTCTTGCGGTGTGGCTCAGTGCCAGGAAACCCTGCGCACAGCCATGGCCATTGGCGCTGATCGCGCTGCGCTGGTTCAGACTGATGTCGAATTACAGCCCCTTGCCGTGGCCAAGCTGCTCAAGGCAGTTGCCGAGAAAGAACAGGTTAATCTGGTCATTCTGGGCAATCAGGCCATTGACGACGACGCCAACCAGACCGGCCAAATGCTGTATGCGCTGCTGGGCTGGCCGCAAGCCACGTTTGCCAGCAAGGTCGTAATCGAAGGCGAGAATGCCAAAGTGACGCGTGAAGTAGATGGTGGCCTGGAAACCATTTCGGTGAAACTGCCCGCGATCATTACAACCGATCTTCGTCTGAACGAACCGCGCTACGTTACGCTGCCAAACATCATGAAAGCGAAGAAAAAGCAGCTGGATACGCTGACACCGGAAGAACTGGGGGTCGATGTAACGCCACGGAGCAAAACACTGAAAGTGAGCGAGCCACCTTCACGCAAGGCGGGTATCAAAGTGGCCGATGTGGCAGCGCTGGTAGACAAACTCAAGAATGAAGCGAAGGTGATTTAATATGACAACCCTAGTTATTGCAGAACATGATAACCAGCAGTTAAAACCGGCAACATTGAATGCGGTAGCAGCCGCACAGAAAATCGGTGGCGACATTCATATTCTGGTTGCCGGTAGCGGCGCACAGGATGTCGCGGCCCAGGCGGCCAAAGTTGCCGGTGTAGCCAGCGTGCTGCTGGCCGATGCCGAGCATCTGAAAGATTCCCTGGCTGAAAACGTGGCCGAGCAAGTCTTGGCGGTTGCTGGCGATTACAGCCATATTCTTTTCCCGGCTACCGCTTCCGGTAAAAACGTGGCGCCGCGCGTTGCCGCGAAGCTGGATGTGGCACAGATCTCCGATATTACTGCAGTCGATTCGCCAGACACCTTCGAGCGTCCCATTTATGCGGGTAATGCTGTTGCCATTGTCCAGTCTTCCGATGAGAAAAAAGTCATCACCGTGCGCGTTACCTCTTTTGATGGTGTTGCGGCCGAAGGCGGCAGTGCCGAAATCAAAACCCTGCAGGCGGTTGCCGATTCCGGTCTGTCTTCATTCGTGGGTCGTGAAGTGGCCAAGAATGATCGTCCTGAACTGACGGCTGCAACGGTTGTTGTGTCTGGCGGTCGCGGTATGGGCAGTGCAGAAAACTTCAAGCTGCTCGAACCGCTGGCCGACAAGCTTGGCGCCGCATTGGGCGCTTCGCGTGCAGCGGTTGACGCCGGTTTCGCACCGAACGACTGGCAGGTAGGTCAAACCGGGAAAATCGTTGCGCCGCAATTGTACGTGGCCATCGGTATTTCGGGTGCGATCCAGCATCTGGCCGGCATGAAAGACTCCAAAGTCATCGTGGCCATCAATAAAGATGCGGAAGCGCCGATTTTTGGCGTTGCGGACTACGGCTTGGTTGCCGACCTGTTCACTGCCGTACCCGAACTGGAAAAAGCAATCTGATCCAGTTCTGTTGCAAAATACGTGCAGGCAGATGCAATTTATAGATTTGTCTGCCGTATACAGCAGAAAACACGTTTGGCAGAAAATTTCACCCGTGATGCCGGCCTCTATCAGGTCGGTACCACGGGTGAAATGCATTTGGCTGAAGCGATCTGAAGCATTGCAATCTAAAGCATCGCATTGTGTGGAACAGCAATCTGAAAAATAGCAGTGTGAAGTGGTACAGCAAAAAAACGGCACTTAAGCGCGTATCGTCATAAGGGGATGCGTCACAGGGTCCAGCCCCGGATGGTTGAACCCGAAGGGCTGAACGGGACGGGAAGGGGGCCGGCACTGCTGAACCGGCCTCGCCCGCAGGCGCAGATTACATTGCTTCGATGCGATCGGCCCGGTTGCCCGAATCGGGGTGGCTGGAAAATACGCTGGAGCTGCCCTGGGACAGGGATTCGAGCTTGCGCAGGGCGGACACAGCGGCTGATTTGTCATGCCCCTGTTCCTTGAGCACTTTCAGGCCGAAAGCATCGGCCGCGTATTCATGCGACTGCGAATACTGGGCATTGACCAGACCGTTGGCAAGTGCGCCCAGCTGGCTACCCGAAAGCGTGGATAGAATGGGGACTCCACTGGCTGCGCCCGCCTGCTGCGCAGCCAGGGTTAGCATGCTTGAGCGCGCCTGGGCCTTGGAATGCCCTTCGATGACGTGCCCGACCTCGTGGCCCAGCACAAACAGCAATTCGTTATCGGTCATTTTGTCCATCAGGCCGGAGTAGACGCGAATACTGCCATTGGGCAGCGCAAAGGCATTGACTTCGGGATTGACATAGGCCTTGAACTGTAACGGCGTGCCCTGATAGCTGCGCAGATTACGCGTGACTTTGGCAAGCCGGGTGGCATATTTGCTGTTTGCAGAGGCAATTTTGTTCTGCGAATCGAGCTGTTGCTGGGAACTGACCGCCAGCGCCTGAATCTGTTCGTCGGAAACCGTGGCTGCCTGAAACAGGGAAGAAGCGGCGCCGACCATGCCCGCCACATCCATATTCTGGCAGGCAGTCAGGGAACTTACGGCGAGTGCGGCAAGAGCGATGTGTCTGAACATGTATTTTCCTTTGATAAAGCCTTGCTGATAGCGGCAGCCCACCGTGTCCCGCAGAGCAGGCACGGCAGCCATGCGCGTATAGGACGGGCCTGAACAACAGCAAAACCACTGAAAGCGACGTAAAATTTTTGCTGATTATATTTATTTTGTCGTCTTTTGACCATTGGGGACAACAACTGGTCTAACAACGCGGTCCAACAAGGGGCGCGCCTGCTGCATTGGCATGCTCATCGGACCGATTACATCACCGTGGGTCTTTCTGTGCTGAAAATGGCTGCATAACTGGAATAGAACCCGCAGTAAATCGTTGCAACCATGATCATCAGCAACACTTGCATTACAAATGCAATCAGCAGGGCGGGCAGCCCCAGCAATACCAACAGGGGTATGACGATAAACTGCAGCAAGACAAATAACAGGAACCAGCTTAGAAAATACATCAGAAAGGCCGCTTTGTTGCGCCAGGACGCGATAAAAGAATAGAAAATGGCCTTGCCGATAGTGAGGCCTTCCCACCCGATCAGTTGCGGCACGTGCCAGAACATGAGGGTGACGACAAACAGCAAGATCGCCCAGCCCAATAGCAACACGAGCGAGCTGCCATCGGGCAGGGCGTCGGCAGTGGTCTCGGCGCCGCCCTGGACACCATAGAGGATGCTGCTGATCTGGGCGATGGTCTGCTCATCCAGTAACGGGTAGAGCAGCACGACGCTCAGCAGCAGCAAAAGGGCGGCGTAAATGAAACCGGAAAAAGCCAGGCGGGAAATGACCTTGGGTTTTTGCAGGCTGGCTACCCAGCTTTTGGGATCAAGCTGATTGAATCCTGCCGGCTTGCTTTGGATATCCCGGCAGGCACTGACCACAATCAGGCTGGCAATAGGCATCGTAATAATGAACAGCCCAACACCGAGTACCGGGATTTGCATCAGGATCTGGCTGATCATATTGATGACAAACAGCAGCGCGAGCAATGCAAAAGGTTGCTTGCGAAAGATCTGGAAGGCATCTTTGAGCCATTGCCAGCCAGATGAGGCGGGAAGTGTTGCAGCAATCATGATAGTTACGGTAGTGGCGGAGCCGGTTGTTGAATACGGAGCGTCAAGATACGCTCAAAATGCGTCGGATCGTGCGGCTTGAGTGTCTGGGCAGGGCGCGGACGGAAATAATCGTTCAGGCGGGATGCCCAGAAACGCAGGGCAGCGGCGCGCAGGGCGACCGGCCACAAGGCCTTTTCGGTTTCCGTGAACGGGCGCTCCTGTGCGTAGGCATCAAGCCAGGCCTGAACCAGCCAGGGCGTCAGTGCGCCGGTGCTGCGCTCTATGCACCAATCATTTACCGCAATCGCGACATCGAACAGCCAGGCATCGTGCCCGGCAAAATAAAAATCGATGATGCCGCCCATTCGCGGATCATCATAGGTTCCATCGAACAGGACGTTATCGCGGAACAGATCACAGTGGCAGGGGCCGGCCGGCATATTCTTCCAGTCGTTTCCCGACTGGATCTGGCGCTGTTCATCCAGGCTCGAGACAAACAGGGTGTTCTGGGATTCTGTCAGGAACGGGCGGATGGCCGGATAGGTTTCTTCCCACCAGGGCAGGCCACGCAGATTGGGCTGGTACAAGGTAAAGTCTTTGGCGGCCAGATGCGCCTGGGCCTGCGTGCGGGCAGCAATAATACAGTGCTGCACACCAGGGTCGGATTCGTACCCGCCGGGCAGGCGATCAACGATAGCTGCCGGTTTTCCCTTCAGGGTGCCGATGCGTTTTCCATCGCGCTGCGTCTGGGGCATGGGCACCTTGACGTCATTGCTGGCAAGCGTATGCATCAGTTCGATATAGAAATTCAACTGCTCATGATTGAGCACCTCGAACACCGTCAATACATATTCTCCCTGGGTCGTGTTCAGAAAGAAGTTGGTGTTTTCAATACCAGCGGTAATGCCGCGAAGGGAGACGAATTGTCCAAGCGCATAGTGGTCCAGAAATTCGGCAGCTTCCTGGTTTGTGATGGGAGTAAAGACGGCCATGAGAAAATACGATACACAAAATCATTGAATGCCGATCATTTTAGTGCAGGTTGAGCACGATAAGCGCGTGGGGCGGTCTG
>JBOIGK010000452.1:0-3554 GCA_050742695.1 Advenella sp.
AAAGCATCGCGCTGTTGGCTATCTGAACCACCGCACAGGACGTACTACCGACTGGTTTTTTACGTTTAATGGGGGAGATTATGCGATCCGTATGAATGAAACTCTGATAGTCGACGATACGGATGCATATATTCAGGCCGGGATACAGGGTCTTGGATTAATTCGCGTTGCCAGCTATCTGGTTAAGCCGTATCTGCGGTGCGGAGCGCTTGTTTCCTGCATGGACGACCTTTCTTTTGATTTACCTCTGTCGCTGGTATATCCGCAAAACAGATATCTTCCACCTTCGGTACGCGCTTTTTATGATTGGTGTAGAGTGGTTTTGAGCCAACCCAATCATCATCCCGAAACACGTGGCTTACAAAAGTCAGGGAGCGGGTTCATTAGTCAGAATCGGAGATAGAACTTTATACAACGCCGCTTTTTGTTTGCAGCTAAATTGCATACTTGCTTTACAGGCCTATCAAATAAATAATATTTTTTGTAAATAACGTGGTGCCTATTATGATTATCAAAAAACCACTTGCTTTGCGAGCCTTATTGACGGCCGATTGATTCAGTTTTTTTGCAATGATGTTGGCAATTGCTGCATACCCCATCATGATGCTAAAGTCGGTGATGATCCACCCAGCAGCCAATGATGTCGCTGACACAAAATAAGGAATCGAGTTATTGATGAACTGAGGAAGAAGGGTGATAAAGAAAATAATATCTTTCGGATTGCTTATTCCGGTAAAGAAAGATTCTTTGAATATAGCGAGATTAGTATGCTCATACTTACCAACACTATTGACCTCGATATTTTTAAAACTGGATGCGCCGACATAAATTAGCAATATCGATCCAAGAATAGATAATATATTCATCCAAATGTCATCTAAAAAAAATGCTATTCCAGCCAAGGAAATGACAATTAGAATGAAAGAAGCAGAGATGCTGCCAAGCGCATTGTAGAGACATTTTTTCGCTCCGAACATTGCCGAATGTTGTATGACAAGCAAAGCGGAAGGTCCTGGCGTGATGATAATCAGGAATATTGTCGCGAGATATAGAGTGTATTGCTTCACCGGTATGCTTATAAAATTTCTCGTATGAGTGCAGCTTGATCAGGAAATCGTTTTCCCACAATACCGATTTCAGGATCGCCCTATTTTTTTATCTGTGTTTCCTGAAAAATTGCCAAATGACAAATCACAAATCACAAGCGAAAGACAAATTCGGTTTTCCAAGTTCATCACTAGCATCTTTACTTGGCAAAGGCAAAGTTTGGCGAATACAAGCCACACCTGTTTTTACCATCTTGTGACGATCAAGAAATAGTCATAAAGTCAGCCATAAGATTAACCCTTATGTTATGGATATGATTAGGTTTACGTTTTCCTTCTCGCTTGGCACGAACTAATTTTTTGAGCCAGCGGGATTATACCGTTGTGAACGATTTCATTTCTTAATACTCATCAAGAATTCCAAGCGCCCACTAGGGCGGACCCGGTTTTATGCCAACACTTTGGCCTGGTCTGTAAACTGAATTTTTCGAAACCGCATTGTTACCGATGCGGTTTTTTCGTCTTATGGCTTTGCTCTTACAAAAACGAAGTTCACTCACGGGAGCTCGAGTCAATGAGAAAGCTATTCTCATGTGTGCTGATGCTGGCGCAGCTGACCGCGTGTGCAAGCGGAGGAGGGATTGTTATTGTTCGGTATGCGCTGGCCACAATACTGACGACGATGTTGAATTTGATTTTGCCGACCCTTCGGTGTCTTTTGAATGAGCTTCGGGCAGGTGATCTGCTGAATCTGACATGGCTTATTCGTTGCGCGCAGACAACGCCAACCTTGGCGCAGGCCTTGTCAGGCAATGATTACTCAGCTAATATCCACAGACCGATCTAAAAAAATCGGCCATTTTTATTTCTCAAATACCACCTAAAGGGAGTCAGTCGATGGCAGCAGCACATAACTTTTTCCCGCTCTGGGATCGGCAACATTAAGTTGCTTCTCATTTAGGTCGGCGCTCATCTCCAAGACGCAGCCTCAAATTTAAAGCGCAGCATTCTGCACTCCGATGTTTTCGGAGCGATTGCCTGTCGTCGTCAATATTCTCACTTATGGAATGCCGGAGCCTCACAAGGGCGTCCGGGGTGTCATCAATGATTCAGAAAAAACTTGATTTTCGTGGCCACGCTTTTCGAAGCGTGTTGTCTTTTACCCTTTCTCATTGGCGCAAGCAGCCCTTGCGTATTTTACTGATTGCCGGCCTGGTGTTGCTCTCTGCTGTGGCCGATGTGCTCACTCCTTTGTATGCGGGGCGGCTGATCGACGCGGTAGCTTCAAATGCGCAAAACGCCACCATTGCCTGGGATGCCGCCATGTTGGCATTCTGGGTACTGACTGCGCTGGGTCTGAGCGGAACCCTGTGTCGGGAACTGACGTTCCTGAACATCATCGCACTCACTCTGAAAATGATGAGTGAAATTGCCTCCGACGCCTTCCACCGTGTGCAGCGTTTTTCCACGGATTGGCATGCCAATAGCTTTGCCGGATCTACCGTCAGAAAGGTCACCCGTGGCATGTGGGCGATTGACATGTTGAACGACACCTTGCTGGTGGCGCTATTGCCTTCAATCGTCATGTTGGTGGGCTCAACCATTCTGCTGAGCGTTCAATGGCCCATCATGGGTCTGGTGGTCGGGCTTGGATCGGTCATCTATATCGGCGTTACCATTTTCCTGTCGCTGGCTTATGTTGCGCCTGCCGCCAGCCTGGCCAATACCTGGGATACCAGGATGGGCGGGGCGCTGGCCGATGCGATCAGTTGCAATTCAGTTGTCAAGGCATTTGGCGCCGAGCTCCGGGAGGAAGCACGGCTTATCCGTGTCATCGACAAATGGCGGCATCGCACGCGCCGAACCTGGATACGCGGCACGATCAATGGAGGCGTGCAGGGTTTCTTGCTGGTTGTTCTGCAGACGGCGATTCTTGGAGTGGCATTGTTTCTCTGGGGCAGGAACGAGGCCAGTGTCGGCGATATTGCATTTGCGCTTACGATGTTTTTCATGTTGCAAGGATACTTGCGTGACGTGGGCATGCACATTCGCAATTTGCAACGAGCAGTTAACGACATGGAAGAGCTGGTCGCTCTTGAGGCGCAGGCCATTGGCGTGGACGACGGTGCACAGTCGGTTCCAATCGTTATCCGGGACGGCCAGATCCGCTTCGAAAACGTATCATTTCGCTATGGCGATCACGTAACGCCGCTGTTTGACAACTTCTCAATGACGATCGCCGCAGGCGAACGGATCGGCCTGGTGGGCCAATCGGGTTCGGGTAAATCAACCTTCGTGAAACTGATTCAGCGGCTGTACGACCTGAATCAGGGGCGTATTTGCATCGACGGGCAGAACATCGCGCACGCGACGCAGGCATCATTGCGCAACCAGATCGCCATTGTGCAGCAGGAGCCCATCCTGTTTCATCGGTCGCTGGCGGAAAACATCGCCTACGCGCGACCCGATGCCAGCCAGGCCGAGATTGAGATGGCGGCAAGGCTGGCC
>JBOIGK010000453.1:0-6151 GCA_050742695.1 Advenella sp.
TGCGTTACCTGGATGGCCAGGGTGTGGAAATCGGCCACCCGGCCGTTCGCAAGCAAAACACCGATCCGTTGAACACGCTCGTCTCTGTCAAACGGCTTATGGGCCGCTCCTATGACGAAGCGATCAGTATGAAATTGCCTTATGAGTTTTCACCAGGCGAGGGTACAGTGCGGATTCGTACCCGCCAGGGTGACAAAACACCGGTAGATGTGTCGGCGCAGATCCTGGCCAAGTTGCGTCAGCGTGCTGAAGATGTGCTGGGCGACGATCTGGTGGGTGCTGTCATCACCGTGCCGGCCTATTTTGATGATACCCAGCGTCAGGCAACCCGAGATGCCGCGCGCGTGGCAGGCCTGAACGTACTGCGCCTGCTGAACGAACCGACAGCGGCAGCGATTGCCTATGGTCTGGATAATGCCTCTGAAGGGGTATTCGCCGTGTACGATCTGGGCGGCGGCACGTTCGATATCTCTATTTTGCGCCTGAGCAAAGGCGTGTTTGAAGTGGTTGCGACTGGCGGCGATACGCAACTGGGTGGCGACGATTTTGACGAAGTCATTGTGGCCGATATCATGAAGCACCACAGCCAGGAGCAACTGACTGTGGCGGATCGCCGGCTTTTGCTCAGCCGTGCGCGTCAGATGCGGGAAAAACTCTCTGGCGCCAGCAAGGCTGCCTTTGAGGTGTCCTTGTCCAACGGCCTGAATATCGACCAGATGTTTCCGCAAAACCATTTCGAAAACATCAGCCGTCACCTGATTACACGAACGCTGACGCTGGTTGACGACGTGCTGCATAGCGCGGGTCTAACCCTGCAACAGATCGATGGCGTGGTGCTGGTTGGCGGTGCGACCCGTATGCCGGTTGTACGCAACCGCGTGCGCGAGTATTTCGACCAGCAACCGTTGACCGATCTTGATCCGGATAAAGTCGTGGCGCTGGGCGCAGCGCGCCAGGCACATTTGCTGGCCGGCAATCGCGCCCCTGGCGAAGACTGGCTGCTGCTGGACGTGACGCCGCTGTCGCTGGGCCTGGAAACCATGGGTGGCCTGGTCGAGAAAATCATTCCACGCAACAGCACCATTCCGGTAGCCCGGGCTCAGGAATTTACGACCTACAAAGACGGCCAGACTGCCATGAGCATCCATGTGCTGCAGGGCGAACGCGACCTGGTCACCGATTGTCGCTCACTGGCGCGTTTTGAACTGCGTGACATCCCGCCGATGGTGGCCGGTGCAGCGCGCATCCGCGTGACTTTCCAGGTGGATGCAGATGGACTGCTCAGTGTCACCGCCGCCGAACAAAGTACCGGCAAAGAAGCGCAGATTACCGTCAAACCTTCTTATGGTTTGACCGACGAACAGATTACCGCCATGTTGCAGGAAAGCATGCAGAACGCCGGCGAAGATTCAGCGCAGCGCATGCTGCGCGAACAGCAGGTAGATGCACGCCAGTTGATCGATTCAGTCAAGGCCGCCATGGAAAAAGACCGTGATCTGTTGAGCGAAGAGGAAATTCGCGACATTACCGAGCAGATTGAATCGCTATCGGGTCTGTCCGATACCGACGATATTGTCGACTGGCGTGACGCCACTGACCGGCTGGCCAAGGCCACCGAAGATTTTGCTGCTCGTCGCATGGACAGAAGCATTCGCGATGCGCTCGCTGGCAAATCGCTTAACGATATCGCTTAACGACCTCATAACGGACCCAAGTTTATGCCCAAGATTACCGTATTGCCGCATCCCGATGTCTGCCCGGAAGGCGCCGTCATTAACGATGCACCAGAAGGCACATCCATTTGCAGGATTCTGCTGGACAATCATATTGAGATTGAACACGCTTGCGAACTGTCCTGTGCCTGCACCACCTGCCACGTCGTGATCAAGGAAGGTTTCAATTCAATGGAAGAAGCCAGTGATGACGAGGAAGACTTGCTCGATAAGGCCTGGGGGCTGACCCCGGTATCGCGATTGTCATGCCAGGCCATGGTGGCCGATAAGGATTTGGTTGTGGAAATTCCTAAGTACACCATCAATCATGCCAAGGAAAACCATTGACAGGTAGCTGCTAGCTGCCGCGCCGGCTGACCAGGAACGCCCCTGAATCCATTTGTGATTTATCAGGGGCGTTTTTTATTCTGGACGCGCTTTTTCAGTGCCTTGGCATGAGTTGTTTGCCTATGCCTCTTGTTCAAGGTCACTGAAGGTCAATCAAGGCCGTTAACAGTGCATCAACTAATGCTTGCGGTAATCTCATGACCTGACTAGCGAGGTCAGTTGTGTGGCTGACTATTGCTGATTACCCCAAAAGCCGCATGCTTTAAAAAATCCGGGGTAGATGACACCAAGCAAGCCCGTGACCATTGTAGGGGGAACTGCCTGTGGATGCGGGCGGACTGGCGCCGTAGCGTTGACCAGGGTCCGGCAAATGATCAGCAGCAGCAATACAAACATGGCCCAGGTCTTAAAACCCATGGGGTGCCTCTGACCCGGGTTTAGTCATTATCCTGTTGGGTTGGTTCGGAATCATATAATCGTCTTTTTCTCTCGAAGTAGCTGTAAAGGAAGTGCCGGTCTTGTGGGGACAGGGCCATATGCAGTGTTTGATTAAAAATCCAGAAACAGGCTGCTGCCCGCGTTGGCGACATCATTGTGGCGCCGCAGGTGCAAGCCGAAACGAATACGCAGCAAGGTCACAAGTATGACGCAGGTGATCCGAAATCAAATTGATATGGATCAAGAAAAAGACGACAGCCGGTAAAAATTCATATACAGTCAGCCCCGTTGCAGGACGCAGAAAGCAGCCAACGGGTGCCGGTGCTGCCAAACGCTGGATAGCACCCATATGGCACTGCCCTGGACGACGGACAGGATTGCTTCGGGCCAACCCGTATCGGTCACTAGAGAGAAAACCGGCTTGCAATTGAACGCTTATGTAGGGACGTTACACCGTGCCTCGAAGTTCGGAAGCCCGACTCAGTACCCCCCGGTTACGCAATCCGATTGCGGATAACGACGCCATCCAGTGCCAGCACCCCTTGCCCTTCAGGTAAGGCAAGAATCGGATTGATATCGATTGACTCTATTTGGTCACGCTGCTCATAGGCCAGTCGGGAAAGGGCTACCAGTGTGTCGGCAAGTGCAGGAATATCTGCCCGGCCCTGGCCTCTGGCGCCAGAAAGCAACGCTGCGGCCCGAATTTCGTGAATCATTAAAAAGGCCTGCTCACGGTCGAACGGAGCAAGACGAAAACTGACATCTTTCAGTATTTCCACAAAAATTCCTCCCAGTCCAAACATCACGACGGGGCCAAAAACGGGGTCGCGATGCACACCCATAATGCATTCGATGCCCCCATTGCGCATGGGTGCTACCAGTACACCGTCAATTTTCGCCTGCGGCATTTGAGATTGCACAGACGACAATATTTCATCGTAAGCGTGCGAGATTGCCTGTTCGCCGCTGATGCCAAGCTTGACGCCGCCTATATCACTTTTGTGCACGATGTCGGCTGATACAATTTTCATCACAGCCGGACTATTCCACCGGCGGGCAATGGTTTGTGCTTCAGACGCTGAGTTTGCAACGGCAAATGGGATGACCGGGACCCCTGCGTTTTTCAACACTGCCAGTGAGTCTGCTTCGTTCAGCGCACCGACACCTTCGGGCAAACTCACAGAAGACTGTCCATCAGTCACTGCCGGGATCACTGTCGGTCGGTGATGCATGATTCTGGAAAGGGTACGGATTGCTACGCTTGGATCTGCAAACACCAGTGCGCCGTGTTTCTGCAGTGCGTTTTTTCGTTCAGCGGGCAGCAGCGCACTGATTGTCAGTGGTATATGGGGGTGTTCGGTATGAAGGACATGGACCAGCTCCTGTAAATACGGCCACAGTGTTTCCGACGATCCGGCTGCGGCCAGAAAAATGGCAAGGGCGTCATAGTTGCCGGTGCCAAGCAGATCGCGGCTGGTATCCAGAAGGATAGACAGGTCGGTGAGGGCATGGCCCGTTACATCAACAGGATTATTCGCACCTGCAAACGGAATGTGGGCCAGTAGCCTGGCTTTCACCTCCTCAGGTGGCGCAGGCAAGCTCAGTCTATGTTCATCTGCTTCATCGGCCATCAACGCGCCGACACCGCCAGATATGGAAATAATGGCCAGGTTCTGATTGGCCGTGCGGCCAGGCCATTTGCTTAGCGCTTGACCGACATTGAAAAATTCGTCAATTGTGTAGGCCCGGATTACGCTGTATTGTTTGAACAGTGCGTCATAAACGACATCGTCACCGGCCAGGGCAGCGGTATGCGAGGCGGCTGCCCGCGCTCCCGAGTTTGTCCTGCCGATTTTTGTCACGACCACGGGTTTGCCGGCAAGATTTGCTGCAGCTAGGGCACGCTTTAGCTTGTCGCCATCTTTGCAGCCTTCGATATAGGCCATGATAACGTTGGTATCGGGATCGTCGACCAGCCATTGGATGCAGTCTGCGACATCAAGATCACTTTCGTTTCCGGTACTGATCCAGAATGACAGGCCGAGGTGACGTTCGCGCGCCAGGCAATAGGCGTACGCGCCGAAAGCACCACTTTGCGTGACCATGCCCACGTCGCCCGCAGGCAGCCGGCCGTTGAACGGAGCAGGGGAGAACGTTGCATAGGTGCTTTGACGGACATTGATAAAGCCAAGACAGTTGGGGCCCAGCAACCGTATGTGCCTCTCGCGTGCAAAGGCCTGAAGTTGTTGCTGCAATTGCAGGCCGCTATCTCCCACCTCGGCAAATCCGGAAGTAAAGATGACGGCGTTGCTGATCTGCCCTGGTCGGGATTTTTCAAGGGCAGCAAGTACATGGCTGGCGGGAACGGCAATAATAACAAGGTCAATTGCGTCTTCGATATCGCCCAGGCTCGCGTGGCAGGGTAGGCCGTAAACTATGTTTTGCCGGGGGTTAACCGGATAGATTTTTCCGGCATATCCGGCCTCAAGTAGAAGCGCAATGGGCACGGCCCCCGATTTGCCCGCGGTATTGGATGCGCCCAGGATTGCAATGCTCTTGGGCGAAAACAGCGTGTTCAGTGTTTGGCTCGTATTCATATTAAGTATATCGATTAGGGGTTTCACAGCGCCATGTCAATGACGTTGCGGCCGGTGCTTTTGCGTTCCAGCATTTGTTTTGTGACTTGTGGCAGGCTGTCCAGTGATATCACCTGGCAGATATCATCCAGGTGATCGGGCCGATAATCCGTAGCAAGCTTGTCCCAGATTTTCCTGCGTAGCGCCATCGGGCCGCCCGCGTTGATACCCAGCAGCTTGACTCCTCGCAGAATGAAAGGAAATACGCTGGTATCCAGGCTGGCACCACCGGCGTTGCCGAAGGCGGTGATAATGCCTTCCGGTTTTGTCGTTCGAAGCAGCCAGGCCAGAACCGGGCCGCCCACCGAGTCAATCGCACCAGCCCATTGGCCGGAGGCAAGTGGTCCTTTCGGTGCAAGATCGGGAACCTCTATTACTCTGGCAGCGCCAAGCTTTTTGAGATAGTCATGTGCAGCCTGCTTGCCGGTGATGGCGACCGCCTGGTAGCCACAATGATTCAATATGTCAATTGCAATGCTGGCGACGCCGCCTGTCGCACCAGTGACAGCCACTTCTCCTTGCTCGGGGCTCAGGCCGCACAGTTCCATCCAGTGTAGCGCCAGCGCGGCGGTGTATCCGGCAGCACCCAGGGTTGCAGCCTCCCGCAGGCTGAGTCCGGCAGGCAAGGGCATGACCCAGTCGGATGACACGCGTGCATACTGGGCATGCCCGCCATCGTGCTCGACACCCAGGCCAAAGCCATGGACAACGACGGGATCTCCTTCTTTCAGTTGTCCGTTCGCAGACGAGACAATGTGCCCGCTCAAATCAATGCCGCTGATGCGCGGATAATCCCGGATAATTTTTCCCTGACCGTTTGCGGCGAGTGCATCTTTATAGTTCACCCCGGCAAAAGCTACTTTGACGAGCGTGTCGCCAGTCGACAGATCATCAATGTGCAATTGCCGGATATGGCTTTCTGGCGGTTTGCCTGCGCCTGGAATTTCCACGCGAAAAGCTGAAAATGAAGTCATGCTGATTTCCTTATCGAGTGATGGACTATCGTAAAATACGCTT
>JBOIGK010000454.1:0-4392 GCA_050742695.1 Advenella sp.
CATCAACCGTTGGCGTAGCCGCAGCCGTGACACTTTCACCAAGCGCGCTCGCCCGTTCTTCACGCAATACGAAAGAACGCACCAGTAGAATGGTACTGACCGGAGACGTAATGAAGATGAAAATACCAATCAGTATTTCGTGCAGGAAGGTACGATCCTTGAGGCTGAAAGTCAGCAGCAGGGAAGCCAGTAACAGGGACCAGAGGGCTGTGGAGTAGATGACCGCCTGTATGTGGGTGCGGGGCAGGAAACTGCTGACCCGCACCATACCAATGCTGGCTATCAGCACCAGTAGGCCGCTGATCACGATCAACGCTGAAGCGGGAATAACAATCCAGGGAGACAGGGTATCCATCATGGCTCGATGACCTCGCCGCGTAGCAGAAAGCGCGCCATTGCCGCCGTGCTCAGAAAACCGAAAAGACTGACCAGCAGGGCGATATCAAAATACCACGATGTGCGATACAGCATGCCTAGTGTCAGTGCGATCATCATGCCAATCAGATACAGGGCGTCGATACCCAGCACGCGATCCTGAGGAGTCGGTCCGACAAACAGGGGGTGGCTCAGAATAACGCCTGCCAGTGCAAAACAGAATAAGGTGAAATAGCAGGACCAGATCAGAAGGGTTTCCATTATTCAAAAATCTCCTTCAATGGTTTCTCATAGCGTTCAGTGATAAAGGCGGCCCAGTCGCTTTCCTGGGGTAGGTCCAGAATATGCAATTGCACGTATTCTCCTGACTCAGGAAACCCGGCCCAAAGGGTACCAGGCGCATAGTTGATGATCGCGGCCAAAATAGCCAGACCATGCGGGTCACGCAACGTCAGGGGAATGGAGACGAATCCCGGAGTGATCTGAATTTTCGGATAACCCAGGACGATTTTGATTGCCACCACATTGGAGCGAAATGTGTCTGCCAGTACGACCGCCGTCAGTTTCAGGATTACCCAGATCCGCCGCGGTCTGGCCAGAAATGGCCGCAGACGGCGCGACATCAGGACAATAATCACTGACGCAACCAATCCAAAAGCCAGAGTACCCGTGCTCAACGGTGTATCGGCCAGCAGCACCCAGATAATTGCAAGAAACAGGGTCATGGGTACCCACGAAAACCATGATTTCATTGCGTACCTCCATGCGAGGATATGACAACGGGCCGGCTGTTGAGCACCGCCTTCATATATGCTCCCGGGTTATCAAGTTGCTTGGCAGTAAGCGAGAGCTGGTCCATCACCGGACCGGCAAAAACGGTGAGCGCAATGCACAGCATCAGCAGCAGGGTAATGGGAAAGGCCTCGCGTCGACTGAGCACTGGCGGCTTTAATCTCTCGCTGCTCCAGAACATGCGAATGCCGGCTCGTCCCAGAGCAATGACCGTAGCCATGCCGGAAATCAGCATGGCTATCACCAGCAGCCAAACGCTGGTGGTGGTAGAGGTGTTGGTCTGAGACAGATCCAGCGCCTTGGAGAGCAAGGCAAATTTAGCGATAAAACCCGAGAATGGGGGCATGCCGGCAATGACCAGCGCACAGATGAAAAACGCCAAACCCAGAAATGCCAGGGCAAATGGTATCGGTTTGCCCACGACGGTTCCGGAATAATCAGACCGGTCCTCGTCCTCAGCGTTGAATGCTTCAAGACTGACTGCCAGCACGTTGCCGCCGAAAGACTCGGTACGCTTGATCAGTTCGATCAGGTAAAAGAACGTACTGGTCACCAGCACCGAGCTGAGCATATAGAACAGGGAAGGGCCGGTTAGAATGACACTTGGCATGCCCAGTGCAGAGAGCAGGGTGCCCGAAGACATAATGATGCAATAGCCCACCAGCCGACCGCTGTTTTTCTCGGACAGGATTCCCAATGTACCAAACAGCAGGGTTGCCAGCCCAATCACATACATCCAGTCGCCACTGAAGGCTGCTGGCGCACCTGTGGGTAGCAGCAGCGAACCGATGCGCAGTAATGCGTAGATGCCAACCTTGCTCATGATTGCAAACAACGCCGCTACCGGCGCTACTGCGGCCGAATATGCGCTGGTCAACCAGAAGTTCAATGGCCAGGCGCCCGCCTTGATCAGAAAGGCGATACCCAGGATGGCGCAGGCAGCCTCGAACAATCGCCGGTCGTCGCCGCTTAAGGTGGCGGCGCGCAATCCCAGATCAGCCATATTCAGCGTGCCGGTAATGCCGTACAGGACTGAAATAGCGATCAGCAACAAGAATGAGGCGATCAGGTTGACGGTAACGTAATGCAAGCCGGCGGCTACCCGGGCGATGCCCGAGCCATGCAACGCCAGGCCATAGGAGGCAGCCAGAAATATCTCGAAAAAGACAAACAGGTTGAACAAATCACCGGTAAGAAATGCGCCGTTCAATCCCATCAAGATGAACTGGAACAAAGGATGGAAAAAGACACCGGCGCGGTCCCACAGCGCGGTGGAATAAAGCAGCGAGCACAGCCCCAGCACTGCGGTCAGTATCAGCATGATGGCGCTGAGCTGGTCAGCCACCAGCACAATGGCAAAAGGCGCCTGCCAGTTACCAAGCAGGTAAACCATAATATGGTTTTCGTAGTCGTTGGGTATGCGACCGGTCGTAATGCCAAACAAAGCCACGGCGACGCAAAACTGGGCCAACACGGAAACGATACCCAGAACCACGGCGGTGTTTCGATACTGATCGCGCAGCACCAGCATAAACGCGCCCACGATCATCGGGATGGCAACCGGCAGGATGGGAAGATGATTCATCCACTGGCTCATTGCGACTCCGTTCCATCTACGTGATCAGTATTGGACAAGCCGCGCAATGCCAGGATCACGACCAGAAACAAGGCGGTGGTGGCAAAGCTGATCACAATTGCGGTCAACACCAGCGCTTGTGGCAGGGGATCCGCATAATTGGCCAGGGTTGTAGCCACATCCTTTTTCAGGATTGGCGGGGCGCCCGTCGTCAGTTTACCGGTAGCGAAAATGAACAGGTTGACCGCATAGGACACCAGTGTCAGGCCGATAATGACCTGGTAAGTACGCGGGCGCAGCAACAGCCAGATACCTGAACCGACCATAATGCCGATGGCGATAGACAAAATCAGTTCCATGATGGGGCTCCCTGAGGTGGCAACTCTGGTTTGGCCGACACGCTGCCATCACTGACCTGATCAGATACGCTGGTGTCGTTGGCCGTATTTTCTTCGGCCGTCTCTGCCGACACTTTTTTGTAAAACCGCAAGGATTGGTGACTCAACGCGACCAGCATGAATAAGGTAGAGCCAACCACGACAGCGAATACCCCCAGGTCAAACAAGATGACACTGGATAAATGCAAATGTCCGAGCGGGCCAAGATCAATATCTGTGGCCAGCGCAGACAAAAACGGCAGCTTGACCAGCCATGCGGACATGCCGGCTGCGCCTGCCATCAACAAGCCGCCCGCAATCCAGTACTGGGGGAAAATGCGTGAGCGGTCTTCGACCCAGCGGATGCCGCCCATCATATATTGCAGGATAACGGCGGCCGCAAAAATCAGGCCTGCGACAAAGCCGCCGCCGGGCAGATTGTGGCCGCGCAGAAGGAAAAACAATGCAATCACCGTGGAGATCGGCATTATAAAACGTGCAATCACGGTCGGCACAAGCATGGTGCCCTTGGGCAGTTCGGCGTCCTCATCGACGCTGGCCGTATCGCCGCTCTGGCGAAAGCGGCGGTCTTCCAGTGCCTTTAGACTTTCACGTGGCGGACGAAAACGTCGCAGTAAGGCGTATACCGTGAGGGCCACGATACTGAGCACGGTAATTTCGCCATAGGTGTCAAAACCGCGGAAGTCTACCAGCAGTACATTGACGACATTGGTCCCGCCACCTTCGGGCAGCGCTTTTTCCAGATAAAACGACGATACGCCTTCCGGTCTGGGCCGCGACAACTGCAGGTAGGTAAGAATTGACATGCCCAAGCCGGCGACCACTGCGATCGTCATATCGCGCAAACGCCGCACCAGGGCCCGACCGCGGTCTGACGGCGGCTCTGTTGACATCCTGCGCGGCAGCCAGCGCAACCCCAGCAGCAACAGAATGGTGGTGACCATTTCCACCACCAATTGAGTAAGAGCAAGGTCCGGCGCGGACAGCCACAGATACGTAAGGCTGCTGCACAGGCCGGCGCCGCCAAGCAGAACCAGGGACCGGAACCGGTTGTACTTGGCCTGATAGGCCGCACCAACTGCACAGCATGAACCGATAATCCACAGCAGCGTAAAGGGCAGATCGATATTGCGCATGACCAGTTGCGGCCAGGCTTCGAACAACAGTAGCGGCAGGATGGTGACCACAACG
Source organism: Advenella sp. (assembly GCA_050742695.1). Classification (GTDB taxonomy): domain Bacteria; phylum Pseudomonadota; class Gammaproteobacteria; order Burkholderiales; family Burkholderiaceae_B; genus Advenella. The sequence goes on from JBOIGK010000454.1 coordinate 4,333, forward strand.
GTAATAACCACAATCCACAACACCTGGGGCTGCAGTCGTTTGGTGGAAAACAGATTCATT
>JBOIGK010000455.1:0-5098 GCA_050742695.1 Advenella sp.
GTCTGACGGCGGCCGAGCAGCTCTGGGAGTGCAGGAACCAGTTTACCCATCAGTTACCTTGCGTAAAAGACTTGCTGCAAACTTTCAGCCAAATGCAGCCGCGTCTGATTATCGGAGACTTTGGCGATAGAGTGCTTGCCGGAGCGCCCGGCGATTCCATCTATGTCTTGAATGAGTGCCTGCAGTATAGCGAACGTCATATCACGGCTATTGTGACTGACCCTGCAGCATATGAGCAATGCCTGAGGGCAAAGGAAGGGAGCACCGTCTCGCTATCTATCGGGGGGAAGAATACACCAGGTTTGAGCCCAATGGACGTGTCCGGAAAAATCACCCGGCTGGGCAACGGGGTGTTCCGTAATCGGGGCGCGTTTATGAAAGGTGCCCAGCTCAGATTGGGTCCGTTCGCGGTCATTGAGCAGGCCCGCTATACGCTGCTGGTCACACAGGACGCTGTCATGTCCCAGGATCCGGGGTGTTATCTGGACGCTGGTATTTCTTTGGATGATACTGACGTTATTATTGTGAAGTCAGGTTATCATTTCAAAATGGCATTTGAGGATTATGGTGACTGCTATATTGTTGAAACGCCCGGATTATCGGGCTTTCACCCAGAACAATTACCTTTTGAAAAATGCCGGCCAATCTATCCGCTGGACTCTATAGAACTTCCTTTTCTGGAGTCCGTATACTTACAATAAACAGGTTCGAGAGTGTATAACATATGCCGAAAATAGGAGCGCACATCAAGCGCCTTCGTCTGCGCCGCAGGTTAAGCGTTCGGGATTTGGCCAAACGATCCGGCATAGCGCATGCCACTATTTCACTTATAGAACGGGATAAAACCAGTCCCTCTATTGATACGCTGGCGGCAATTCTTGATTCTCTTGGAACGACGCTCGACAGTTTTTTCACATCAGGACACACCACAAGGCACGTCTCGCCGTTTTATCGGCACGACGACTTTGTTGAAATAGGTGATAAGAACAAGCTCTCGTACCGAATGATCGGAGTCAATCACCCAAACCGATCGATTCTGATGCTCTATGAGGTCTATGAGGTAGGCGCTGATTCCGGGCTGGCACTGTCTCATGAAGCGCAGGAGGCCGGTGTCGTCGTGCAGGGCGAGGTCGAGGTGACTGTCGGCGAGCAAACGCAGGTACTGGGCGCGGGAGACGGATATTATTTTGACAGTAATGAACCGCATACATTTCGCAATGTAGGAAAAACCAAAGCCATTATCATCAGTGCTGTGACGCCGCCGTCTTATTGAGCATTTCCATGAATACGTATTGGCTCGACACGCACGGCTCCTGCGGCCTATCGATATAAAGAGACCGCATTTTCGGCAAATTCAATGCTGTTTCTCTATCCCCGGTCATGATAGATCGGCTTTTTTCGCAGAAGAGACTGTATTGCAGTCAATCCACTCACTCGGACACCATCGCGGTGTCTGTTCGATAGTAAAGGTATTCGGCGGCGCGCCGCACCCTTGTCTTATTTCCCGCTACCGCCCGAGACGCTGCTCTTGATACGGGTATTCCCTAGAAAATTACACTTGTTATTTTGAACGCCACGGTGTTAGCATTTGAATATGACCACTCGGTCACATTTGGCATGACGCATCTGTTTTGTCGCTCAATGAACTTTGCAATGGACTTTTTTATGACAATTGGAATAGCCGCCAGCGGCGCCAATGCGGGAGAATCAGTACGTGCAGCGGTGCTTGCGGCAGAATTGCTGGGAAGAGGCGCCATTGGCGGCTTTGCCGTATTTGCAGCCATGTTGCACGATGGCAAAGTATGCCACTGCGTGACCCAGAGGGGTGGAGCGGCAAAACTGGCCATTCCGGACGAATGGCTGCTGGCCACACGTGCTGCAGCGATTTGCAGCGGGCCCGACCGGCCCGAGCCGCTGCAGCAGTTTTTACCCGGCTTCGATGGCATCGGGCTGGTATCCGGTCATCGCCTGCCCAATCGCGCGGGAAGTGACGGCGAGCCCCTGAATCGTGCCGTGTTGCGGCGACTGGCCAGCGGAGAACTGCCACAACATGCTGTAGACGCCGTTTTGCATGCCAATGGCCAAAGCGACGCCGGACTCATCGCCGTTGATGCCCAGGGCCGTATTGGCTGGGGCAACAGCCAGCGAGTCGCCGCAAGAGCGGATCTTGGCAGCTTTCACCGCAGTGAAGGGGACAGGCGCCTGGCAATATTGCACAACTCGATTTATTTCATGCGTGATTCAGCAGATGCCGTTGGCAGTCTGGCGTGGGGATGCCTGGGCGGCGATGCCAGCGCATATCAGTTTTTGTCGCTGCCGCAGGGTGTTGAGCTGCGAACGGCACAAAGCGACCGGATCCAGCTTGATGCCGACGGAAACATTGCGTTGATTGAAACGGCTGCTGCGCAGATGTCGCAGATGTCAGGTCGTTTTACTGCGATTTATCTCGGTACACCAGTCTGGCAGGGCGCTCACCTGGTCGGGCATATGATCAGCGAGCTGATCGGACAGGTGCAGGATGGCTGCGTTGTGCGCAGCCTGGACCCGGTCTCGGCAATGGTCGTCATGAGAAAGGCCGTGCATGTCGCGTCGTGAAAACACCGAGAGAAAGCTTTTGAATGCGCTGGAGGAACAGATCAATGAAACCGGGATGGTGGGCGTAGGCGTTAACGCAGTGGCCAAACGGGCAGGCGTGAGCAAGGAGCTAATCTATCGCTATTTTGACGGTATGCCGGGATTGTTGCTTGCCTGGATGCAGGAACAGGATTTCTGGACAGCACGCGCCGGCCTGATCAGGGACGAAGAGTCCAGTCAGCAGACGCCTGCCGTCTTGATTCTGTCGATGCTGCATGCCCAGATCGAGGCGCTCGCAGGCAGCGAAAGCTTGCGGGAAATCCGGCGCTGGGAGCTGATTGAACAGAACGAGGTAACCGAGCAATTGGCGCAGCGCCGCGAGACGGCTGCCAGGTCGTTCATTGATCGGGTAGACGGGTTGACGCAGGAACTGGACGTGCCGGCAGTGGTGAGCATCATGCTGGCGGGTGTGCTGTACATGATGTTGCGATCCAGGACCGAAAGCCATTTCCTGGGTGTGTCGTTACGCACGAATGCGGGCTGGCAGCGGCTCTATGCGGCACTTGAGCAGATCATTGATGCAGGTTTTCCTGAAGATCTGCGAACACAGGCATTGGCCGATCTTGAGCGGGTCAAGGGCGAAGAATATTTTGACGGAAGCGGACAATGAAACGAAGAGCAGCGGATGTATTGATCGAAGTGTTAAGTGCACATGATGTAGAACGAGTCTTTTGCGTGCCCGGAGAAAGCTATTTGAGTGCGCTGGATGCGCTCTCGGATCATGCGGCGATTGACGTGGTGACCTGTCGTCATGAAGGGGGCGCCGGTTTCATGGCCGTGGCCGACGCGCGCCTTACTGGGCGGCCGGGCATCGCACTGGTCAGTCGCGGGCCGGGTGCTATGAACGCGGCCATTGCCGTGCACACGGCGCAGCAGGATGCCGTGCCGCTGGTGCTCTTTATCGGCCAGGTCGAACGGGCGCATCGTCATATGGCAGCCTTCCAGGAGGTGGACTACGGGCAGGTGTTCGGCAGCATGGCCAAATGGGTTGTTGAGGTCAATGATGCGCAACGTCTGGCCGAGTGCGTTGCCACGGCGTTTCATTATGCGTGCAGTGGCACACCGGGGCCGGTTGTGATTGCGTTGCCAGAGGATATGCTTGAAGACATGGTTGACACTGACAGGGCGTATCGTCTTCCTTTGCCGGCAGCCGGGGTCTCGGACCTATCGCTCAAACGTGTTGCCAGCATGATTGAACAGGCGCGGCGGCCACTGATTATTGCTGGTGGACTGCTCAAGAACGAAGCGGGGCAGACCGCGCTGCAGTGCACTGCCCAGGCCTTTGGTGTTCCGGTAGCAACAGCGGTCAGGCATGCCGATCTGCTTGCCAATGATCATCCGTTGTTCGCCGGGCACCTGGCCTATGGCGCGCCGGCCGCGTTGGCGCAGGCTGTTGCCCAGGCCGATCTGGTCATCGCTGTTGGCACCCGTCTGGGGGACATAACGACGCAAGGGTACCGTTTTCCTGCCGCGCCGCAGCCGCTGCAGCCGTTGATTCATGTCTGGCCGGACGCATCCGCATTGGGAGCGCTGCGTCGGACAGATCTGGGGCTGGTGGCCGATCCTGTATCGTTTCTTGTGGATCTGTGCGACTTTGCTCCGGCGGCAATAGATCCCGAGCATCAGGTGTGGAGCAGGCAACTGCACCAGGTGGCGCAATCGCTGACAGACTGGGACGGGCCCGCCGATGCAGAAGATGGCGTCGTGTTTTCGAGTGTGGTGCAGGCGGCCGATCGTTTGCTGGCCGATGACGCCATTATTACGATTGATGCCGGCAATTTTGGCGGGTGGGTCCAGCGTCTGATGCGTTTCGGCGGTGGCAGGCAAATGGTGGCACCATCTTCGGGTGCCATGGGCTACGGGGTGCCGGCTGCGGTTGCGGCCAGCTTGCGCTATCCGGACCGACAGGTCGTTTGCTTTGTGGGCGATGGCGGGTTTCTGATGACGGGCAACGAACTGGCCACCGCCATCCAGTACGGTGCGAATCCGATACTGGTGATCTCCGACAATAGCGCCTATGGCACGATCCGCATGCATCAGGAAAAGCATTTTCCGCAACGGGTGAGCGCAACGGATCTTCGCAATCCGGATTTTGCCGCAGTGGCGCGCAATTTCGGTGCACTGGGTATTCGCGTTGATGACAGTTCGCAGATTGATGCGGCGCTACGCACCGCGCTCGCCGCTGGGGGCCCGGCCGTGATTTCGGTGCGCACCAGTTTGCAATTTATATCTGCATCGGCAACGATTGATCAATTGCGTGAACGCGCAATGTTAAGCCAATGATCCGGGAGCCAGTATGCATATTGTTGTGATCGGCGCCGGTATTATCGGCATGACTAGCGCCTATTATCTGGCAAAAAAAGGACATCAGGTCACGGTTGTTGATGCCTGCGCAGGCCCTGGGCAGATGACCAGCAAGGCCAATGGCGCCCAATTGAGCTACAGCTTCGTGGCGCCACTGGCC
>JBOIGK010000456.1:0-2263 GCA_050742695.1 Advenella sp.
ACTTTCTACTGGAACAGCTTGACTCCTGGTGGCAGCGAACCGGCAGGTGCCGTGCTCGACGGCATCAATAAAAAATGGGGCAGTGTTGACAAGTTCAAAGAAGAGTTCAACAAAGCCGCTGCAGGCAACTTTGGTTCAGGCTGGACCTGGCTGGTGAAAAAAACGGACGGTTCACTCGATATCGTCAATACCAGCAATGCCAAAACACCGCTGACGACAGACGACGTTCCACTGCTAACCTGTGACGTCTGGGAGCACGCTTACTATATTGACTACCGTAATGCGCGCCCCAAATATCTGGAGTCTTTCTGGAAACTGGCCAACTGGGATTTTGCCAGCAAAAATCTGGGTTGATCACGCCAGGCGGGGATTCGTCCTTGCATGAAAAAACCGCCAGTGCAGTTGATGCCTGGCGGTTTCTTTTTGGCTGCGGTGCATTGCGCATCAGCGCATGCATTGCTCGACAATCGTCACGATATCTGCCGACGTGCCTTGCGCCACCCGCAAGGTCACTCGCGACCCCGCATTGGAATCAAGAGAGCGTGGCGTAACGCTGATTTTTGCTTTGGGCGCATCCGGTCCTGGAATGCCGCCAAAATAATAGTCGGCATCTGACTCTGTCAAATTGGCGGCAGGATAAGGGCCTTTCCAGCCATTGATGATGCAGTTGGCCAGTTGTTTGGGCTGAACGTCGGAGTTTCGTTCAATGGCCGGTTTTTGATATTCGGGCAGGGTAATGCCTGAGCATCCAGCCAGCAAGCTGATGCAGCTTCCCAGCAGGGCGATCCTGATTCCTTTCATATATAACCTTTACTGTAGTGTTGCCGGCACGCCATCTTTTGCAGCGGGCAGGGTGTCCGGTATGACAGCCTTGATATTATCACCGACGCGGATGCGATGGCTACGAAACCAGTCCCGGCTCATCTCCAGTGCGTAGCGGGCGTCTGCGCCGGAGCAGTGAGGTACCTCGCTATGCGGCTGCATTTCATCGAGGGCGACAATGGTGCCGTGCCTGTCCATGAAGGCAATGGAAAGGGGGATCAGGGTGTTTTTCATCCAGAAACAGCGGGGTTGGTCGTCGGCAAACACAAAAAGCATACCGTGGTCGCGTGCCAGCGTTTTGCGATGCATCAACCCTTTGGCGCGCAGTGGCTCGGTGTTGGCCACTTCAGCCGTGATCGTGTTGTTGTTGATCTGCAATGAGACGTTTGCGGCGGAAACATCGGGAACAGAAGCGCCGGAAACAGAAACGCGGGCTACAGCAATCCGTGGGGCCAGCAATAGGCCTGCCAGGATGGTGCAGCCCGCAAAAAGCGCTAATCGCAAGAACCTTGATGCGGGCAGGGATATGGACATAGTCTGTAATTATACAGGCTATGCTGCCATTATATTAAGTGCCTGTTGCCCTTTTGGACCTTGTGCAATCTCGAAAGTAACGCGTTGACCTTCTTTGAGTGTTTTGAACCCATTCATCTGGATGGAAGAAAAGTGGGCAAAAAGGTCTTCGCCGCCGCCATCGGGTGTAATGAAACCGAACCCTTTGGCATCGTTAAACCATTTCACGGTCCCGGTTTGTTTGTTACCGCCTTCTTCTGGGACTGATGTTTCTGTTGTTTCTGACATTCTTACAGCCTCTGCTCAAGATTTTACCAACCCAAGGCAAATGGCCGGTGACGCGCCATGTGCCGAAAAGATACTGAAACAGCTTTGTGGATACTATTTTTCAGTATGAATAAATGATGCGGATTAAAATTATGTGAGTCAATAGTGGAAATTACCGATAATTCTGGGGTTCATAAACAACACCACTTGAAATATCGTATAAAGTATCAATATAAAGACTTTCTTAAGCAGGTTTGGTATGGCTCAGCAGTCAGGCATTGTCACTGAAGCGCAAAAGGCAAAATTGGCGCCCCCACCCATGTATCAGGTGTTACTGCTAAACGACGATTACACCCCGATGGACTTCGTGGTTTCGGTTTTACAAAAGATTTTTTCGAAAACCGAAGAAGAAGCCACGGTGATCATGTTAAAAGTACATCATGATGGTAAGGGAGTGTGTGGCGTCTATACCAGAGATATTGCCGCCACCAAGGTGGCAACGGTTGCGCAGTACGCGCGTTCCCATCAGCACCCATTGCAGTGCGTGATGGAACCCGTGGATTTGTAATGGTCCTGGCATTTCCAGGGCAGTTGTTTAGACGGAGGAAATTGTGATTTCTCAAGAACTCGAAGTGACACTTCATATGGCATTTGTGGATGC
>JBOIGK010000457.1:0-8854 GCA_050742695.1 Advenella sp.
AAAGCGATATTTCAGTTGGCGAAATACTGGATGCCATGGTGGACGATGATGCGACCCGCGTGATACTGCTGTTTCTGGAAACCTTGCGGGATGTGGACACATTAAGTTGCGCACTGCAACGGGCGCGCAGCGCCGGCAAGCCGGTGATTGCCTACAAACTGGGGCGCTCAGAGCAGGGAGACGCCCTGTCGCAATCGCACACCGGCGCAATTGCCGGCAACGATGCCGCCATGGATGCCTATTTCCGTGCTCATAGCGTTATCCGCGTCAATATGCTGGAAGCCCTTTTTGAAATTGCCCCGCTGGCTGCGCGCTATGCGCATCTGCGGCCACAGGCCTGGCGCGATGCCCCGGCGCGCGTAGCTGTCATAACCACCACCGGCGGGGGCGCGGCAACCGTAGTCGATAACCTGGGTCTGCGCGGGTTCGTTGCGGTTGCGCCGCCCGCACCGTTCATTTCGCATATGGCCTCGCGGGGCCTGAACATACGCCAGACGCCGGTCATTGATCTGACCCTGGCGGCAAGCAGTGAACAGTATCAGGACCTGCTGACCGAAATAATGCAGACGGACTGGTGTGACGCGGTGTTATGCATTGCCGGCTCTTCGGCACAATTTCATCCGCAATATGTGGTCCAGCCCATACTGAATGCAGTTGCAACCGAGCACGGCAGCAGCAAACCGCTGGTGGCGTTCCTGTCGCCCGAAGCGCAGGCATCGCTGCTGTTGCTGCAAGAAAACGCTATTGCGGCCTTCCGTACGCCCGAATCATGCGCCGACGCATTGGCAGCATTTTTCGTGCCGCTCGGGCCGCGCCAGCCAAAGCAATTGCCGCCTGTGACGTTACCTGATGGCTGTCCGGCAAGCGGCAACTTGAGCGAGCCCGAGGCCATGTCGGTCTTTGGCGCGCTGGGCATCGATGTCGTTTCGTCCGCCATGGTGCAACCGCATGCCGCAAACCATTCAATTGACTATCCGGTGGTACTGAAGGTTGTCTCGCGAGACATTCTTCATAAAACGGAAGCCGGTGGTGTGAAGGTTGGCATTGACTCTGACCAATCCCTGGCCGCCGCGTTGAACGCGATGGCCGACCAAGTCAAGACCCATTGCCCGCAAGCTGCGATTGACGGCTATATGGTGCAGAAAATGGAAGGCCGCCTGATCGAACTGATGTTGGGCTATCGGCACGACCCGCTGGTTGGACCAACCGTGATGCTTGGCGCCGGCGGCATCACTGCCGAACTCAAGCCGGATTTTTCCCTGCATCTGGCGCCAGTGTCAGAGCAAGTGGCGTGGCAGATGATCCATGAAGTGAAACATACACAATTGATTCGTGGCTACCGGCAGTTGCCCGAAGGCGATTGCAACGCGCTGGCCCGCGCCATTGTTGCCATCTCCAGACTGGCCCTGATCGATTCTCAACCGGTGACCGAAGCAGAAATCAACCCGCTGTTTGTTCGAAAAGACGGCGTTGTCGCAGTTGATGCAGTTGTTCGTCTGCGCGAAATATCACAAATGTAATAAATATCAAATAAATTTAAAGCAGGAGTATAAAAAGACATGGATTTCGAACTCAATACAGAACAAAAGGGCTTTGAGTCGGCGGTGCGCCGCTTTGCCGAGAATGAACTGCGCGATGGCGCCGTCGCACGTGCTCATAGCCAGGACTATCCATGGGATATATCCGGTCGCATGGCTGATCAGGGATTGCTTGGCATCACCATTGCTGAAGCAGACGGTGGATTGGGCGGCTCGCTGATGGATGCAGTGATTGCCATACAGACCGTTGCATCGGTTTGTCCGCGCAGTGCCGATGTGGTTCAGGCCGGCAATTTCGGAGCGATTCGTGTGCTGGCTGAATATGGCTCGGACTTTCAGAAAGAGAAATATCTGAAGCCGCTGCTGGCAGGCAAAGCGTTGATTGCAGTGGGGATGACCGAACCGGATGCCGGCTCAGCCGTGACAGAGCTCAAAACCACGGCCACCCGCGACGGCAATGGCTGGCGTATCAATGGAACAAAAATTTTCACAACACACGGTCCACATGCCGATTTCATTCTTGCCTACGTACGTTTCGGGCCGGGTACCAAGGGTATCGGCTCGGTCATGATCGAGACCCGGGCAGAGGGAATGCGACTGGGTAAACGTTCCGCCTTTATGTCCGACGAGGAATGGGTCGAGATTTTTATGGACAACGTGTATATACCTGATGAGCAGGTGGTGTTGGGCGAAGGCGGATTCAAAAAGCAGATCGCCGGCTTTAATGTGGAGCGGCTAGGCAATACCTCTCGCTCGCTGGCACTGGGGCGATACGCCTACGAAGAGGCCCGGCAGTGGGCGCTGCAACGACGCCAGTTCGGTAAGCTGCTGTGCGAGTTCCAGGGCATCCAATGGAAGTTTGCCGATATGCGTATCAAGCTTGATGCCGCACAATTGCTGTTGTACAAGGCCGCCTCTGGCGCAGATAGCGGCTTTCCCTCGCCTACCGAGACAGCCATCGCCAAGGCGTATTGCAACCAGATCGGTTTTGACGTGGCCAACGAGGCATTGCAGGTGATGGGCGGCATGGGCTATAGCCGTGAATCGCTGGTGGAATATTGTGTGCGTCGTTGCCGCGGCTGGATGATCGCGGGCGGCTCCATTGAGATTCTTAAAAACCGCATTGCGGAGGGGGTTTTCGAGCGCACGTTCTCGCAGCGCGCCTCGTAGGCTATCCATTGCAATCAAAAAATATGTATTTCAGTTGCTATATAGGGTTAACACCAGTGAGCGATTGACGCCTTCGTGTTTTATTATGAATACTATTGAATGCAAAAGAATACATATTTTTAAAAGGACCGAATGATGAGTCAGATTCACTTAGCAAGTGCAAAACAGGCATGCAGCCCGGCCGAGTGGCAGGCGCGCGTAGACCTGGCGGCCTGCTACCGCCTGATGGCGCACTATGGCATGTCGGATATGATCGCCAATCACATCTCGTTGCGTGTGCCCGATGAAGAAGATGCTTTTCTGATCAATGCCTATGGGTTGTTGTACGAAGAAATTACGGCGTCGAGCCTGCTCAAAATTGACCATAAAGGCAATCTATTGAGCTCTCCAGATTTCGGTGACCTCAATTACGGCGTAAACAAGGCTGGCTTTGTGATTCACAGTGCGATCCACGAAGCTCGTCGGGAAGTTGCCTGTGTGATTCACACGCACACCTGGGCCGGCATGGCGGTCTCTTCGCTCAAATGCGGGCTGCTGCCACTGAACCAGACGGCTATGCGTTTTCTGCGCATTGCATATCACGACTATCAGGGTGTTGTCCTGGATCTGAGTGAGCAGGAATCGTTGGTCAGGGATCTGGGAACGTCCGAAGCCATGATCTTGCGCAATCACGGCTTGCTTACAGTGGGCAATACCATAGGCGAGGCTTTCAACTGGATGCATCGCCTGGAGCTGGCCAGCCGTGCCCAGATTGCCGCCATGTCCTGCAATACACCGTTGAACGAGGTTAGCGCGCCAGTGCTGGAAGAAACCTACAAAAATTACCAGCCTGGCACGCGCCGCCCCTACGGGCTGATGGAGTGGCCGGCATTACTGAGAAAAATGGCAAAGCTGGATCCGAGCTTTATGGACTGAGCCGGCGCTTTTGTGTCTTGCTGTCAGGATATTGCGATCAGTTCGCGAATGTCCTTGCGGCTCATTCGGGTGGGCAGGCAGGCCCTATGTAAGACGTGTTGTGGCATCAACAACGCAAGCAAAATGGACGCCATTGCGGTGAGCCATGAGCGTGTGCGCATATCTGCGGCTGTGTGCCGGAAAAAAATAGCTATTCACAGATGTAATTACTTCAACAAATACGAGGAGACAGAACATGTACAGGTGTAATTCAAAGATCGGGCAGGCTGCTGTTTTGGCCACTATTGTGATCATGCATGCGGCCGCATCGACAGCGCTGGCGCAGGAATGGCCGACCAAGCCGGTTAAAACGGTGGTGGCCTTTACCGCTGGCGGCACCACCGATATTATTGCGCGTGAGGTAAGCAATGAGCTGGGCAAGATGTGGGACCAGAGCGTTGTTGTAGAAAACAAGCCGGGTGCAGCGGGCAACATTGGTACGGGCGCTGTGGTCAGTGCCAAACCCGATGGCTATACGATCCTGATGAATTCGATCGGCCCCATCGCCGTCAATCCATACATTTACGCCAAAAGCGACTTCAACACGATGACAGATCTGCGCGCAGTGGTGTTGGTGGCTGATGTGCCAAACGTGTTGGTCGTGGCGCCCTCGCTAAATGTCAAATCGGTGCAGGAACTGACCAAACAGATCGAGGCCAAGCCGGGATCATTCAATTGTGCGTCTACCGGTGTGGGTACGGCCGCGCATTTATCGTGCGCCATGATGGCCAAAACCCGTAATCTTACGGTGACGCATATCCCCTATAAAGGCGCGGATGCCTTGAATGACGTCTTGTCAGGACGCGTGCAGTTCATGTTTGCGACATTGCCTTCGGTCATGGGAAATATCAAGGGTGGCAAGCTTATCCCGCTGGCTGTTTCAACCACGAAACGCTCGCCTGCGCTCAAAGATGTACCAACCATGCAGGAGGCCGGCTATAAGGACTTTGCCATGGGCTCCTGGTTCGGCTATTTCGCTCCAGGAAAAACACCGGATAATATTATTCAAAAACTCAACAAGGACATCAACACCGTTTTGCAGAATCCTACGGTCAAAACCAAGCTGTCTAACGAAGGCGCCGAGCCGGTGGGTGGCACCGCTGAATCGTTCACGCAATTTGTGAAAGCTGAGAATGAGAAGTGGAAAGCGTTTACTGCTGAAATGAATATTTCTGCAAAATAAGCCGTCGCCGGCCCAATTGCAACAGACTTGGTTCATTATCTTTTCGTCGGGGGAGGCATACCTGCTTGCCCCTTTTCATTATTCTTTATTTCACTTGAACAATCATGGCAACACAGGCATTGAACGTACTGATTTCGGCAAAAATTCTGGCGTACGTGTGCGAGGCAGCAAGATCGCGCTACGGCCTGGATCAGATCCACTTCATACCCTATAGCGGTCAGCAACTGGACGACCAAACCCTGGCGCTGGTTGATATTGCATTTGTGTCCCGGGATATCACGGGGCGTTCAACCAAGTACGTGCTGGATCCCGCAACGGACACCTTTTACCGGATGATGGAGCAAGCGCCCAATTTGCAGTGGGTACATGTTCATTCCGCAGGTGTGGATCGTCCGGTCTATGTGCGCCTTCGTGATAAAGGGCTCAACGTAACCAGTTCCACTGGTGCGTTGTCGGAGATCGTTGCGCAAAGCGTGCTGGCCGCAGTGCTGGCATTGAACCGGCGCTTTCGTTTTCTGGAGCAGGCACAACGCGAGCATGTGTGGGCGCCGTTGCTGGATGAATTGATGCCTGCCGATCTGCAGGGGCAGCAGGTCTTGCTGGCCGGCTGGGGGCCCATAGCGCAAGCCATACAGCGTTATCTAAATATGCTTGGCATGCAGGTGACCGTACTGCGCAACAGCGCCGTTACCACCCCGACAGACATTCCCATGGTCCCATACGACGCCATGCAACGGATATTGTCCGAAACCGATTGGCTGATTCTGGCCTGTCCGCTGACCGAGACGACGCGTCGGCTGGTTGATCGCAAAGCTCTGGATGCGGTCAAACCTGGTGCCTGTATTGTTAACGTGTCGCGCGGCGAGGTCATTGAAGAGGCGGCGCTGATCGACGCATTACGCAATGGCCATATCGCCGGCGCGTATCTGGATGTAGTGGAAAAAGAGCCGCTTGAATCGGACTCGCCGCTTTGGGATATGCCAAACGTGATTGTATCTCCCCATACGGCCGGCCATTCCATCGGTAACGAATCGCGGGTCGCCGACATTTTCCTGGAAAACCTGAACAACTGGGTTCAAGGGCTGCCGTTGCGCAACCTGGCGCGTTAACGCGCGCTGCCCTCATGCCGTGTCGTTGATGCTGTGACCTTAATGCAATTGGCCTGGACTGGGCAGCATTACACTATTGCATCAGCGCATCCAGCAGTTCGCGGATCAGCGGCTGCTGCGCATCAATGGCTTTTACACAAACATAGAACTGCCGCTGCGCCCAGCTGTCTTCCAGATGCAATAGCTGCAGCCCCATGGGCTGCAAATAGTTGGCCGCGATTTTTTCAGGCACCACGCCAATACCCAGGCCTTCCATGATCATCCGGCAGCGGGCTTCGAAATTGGACACCTGCAGATTCACATTGGGCGGGCGCGACAGTGAGGGTTCCACATAGGCCAGAAAAGAGTCCAGCGAATGGCGAGGAAAGTAGCCAAGCAGATCGTATTCCAGAGCCTCTTCAAGAAACAGCGACTGCCGTTGCGCCAGCGGGTGTCCGTTGGGAACAACCAGGCCCACCCTATCCTGTTTATAAGGATAGGACACCACGCCCGTGGCAGGCTGATCAGCATGATAAATCCCGATGTCGCCCGAATCCTCTGCAATCAGCCGTGGCACGTCGTAACTGTGGCATTCGACAAGATCAATCCGCAATCGACTATGGCTTTTAAGGTAGGAGGCCATCTGCTGGGGCAGAAATTGCAATATGGTGGATGGATTGGCCAGCAGTCGTAGCTGGGCTTTTCCATCATTGGCAAATTCGTGAATCAGATTCTCTGTCAGTCGCAAGTTGCGCAGAATGGATTTGGCGTGCTGGTACAGCAACATGCCCGCTGGCGTGGGTTCAACACCGCGACCGTGCCGCGAGAGCAGGGTCTTGTCCAGATGCTGTTCCAGATCGGTAATCCGCTTGCTTATCGCTGAGGTCACCAGATTTTCGCGCTGCGCCGCCCGGGACAGGCTTTTTTCCTCTACGGCAGCGACAAAGGCTTCCAGCGAAGGGATATCCAGCTTTTTCATGCGTCTCTCTTATGTGTGTTCTGGTGGTTGCAAGCCGACCCATGACGTGCTGCAAAATCATAACATGAACAGCCGGGCAGAAAAAAACCGCTATTGCACTCGCAATAGCGGTCTGGAGCCCGAGCGGGCGGCCTGAGGGCAGACCCGAAAGGTCCGTCCCTGGCTTAGCCTATCTTGGCGTCGTTGGCTGCCTTGTTCAAATTGTGCGTGATGAACCATTGCTGGGCAATGGACAGCACGTTATTGACGCACCAGTACAGCACCAGGCCCGCCGGGAACATGAACATCATGGCGCCGAAAACAAGCGGCATGAACATCATGATCTTGGCCTGCATCGGATCCGGTGGTTTCGGATTCAGACGCATCTGCAGGAACATACTGGCCATCATGAAGACTGGCAGGATAAAGTAAGGGTCGTGTACCGACAGATCGTGAATCCAGCCGATCCATGGCGCACCGCGCATTTCGACACTGGCCAAGAGGACTCGATACAGGGTCAGGAAGACCGGAATCTGCACCAGGATAGGCAGACACCCACCCAGCGGATTGATTTTTTCCTTGCGGTACATTTCCATCATGGCCGCATTGAGCGCCTGACGGTCATCCCCGTGTTTCTCTTTCATGGCCTGCATGCGTGGCGCGACGTTTTTCATCTTCGCCATGGACTTGTAGCTGGCGGCCGACAGAGGGAAGAAAATCAGTTTGATCAGGCAGGTGAGCAGAACGATGGTCCAGCCCCAGTTGCCTACGATCGAATGGATCCATTGCATAACCGCAAACATGGGTTTGGCAATGATTGTCAGCCAGCCGTAATCGACCACGACGTCCAGGCCGGGCGCTACGGATGCCAGCGCATCCTGGTCCTGTGGACCGACCCACAGTTCGGCACGAGTCGTGATGCTGGCGCCGGGCTCCAGTGTGCCCAGTGGCTCGACGGTGCTTACTGCGTACAAGCCTTCGGGGGTCTTGCGCAGGTTATACAGGCGGTCTTTGCCTTCAGGTGGTACCCAGGCGGTGACAAAATAATGCTCGATCATGGCGATCCAGCCGTCTTTGGACTGCTTGATGTACTCGGCGCTGTTTTTGTCTATGTCTGAAAAAGAGAACTTCTGGAAGCGCCCTTGTTCAGTGTAGATCGCCGGACCGGTAAAGGTATGGTAAAAGCTGGAAGCGCCCGGAGGATCTTTGCTGTCACGGGTAATCTGCAAATACTGCGAAGGCTGTTGTTGTTCCTGACTGGTATTGGTAATAACGTCCTGAACGTCAACCCGGTACGTTCCCTTGTTGAAGGTATACGTACGCGTTACTTTCAGACCGCCCGATTCGGATTCGAACACAACCGGCAGCGTATCGCCGGTCATGGTTGTCTCGGTTGACACCAGCTTGAACGGCTTGTATTGGTCAGGATAGCTTTTCTTCTGGCCTGCCGGAGCAA
This sequence comes from Advenella sp., assembly GCA_050742695.1. GTDB lineage: Bacteria > Pseudomonadota > Gammaproteobacteria > Burkholderiales > Burkholderiaceae_B > Advenella. The sequence continues at coordinate 8,348 of JBOIGK010000457.1, forward strand.
CAATACCGCTTTGTACTGTATAGCGCGAGGTTTCGTTGTTTTCCAGCAGAACGGCAGACTTGGTTTCGTCGGCTGTATCGCGGTGCTTACGCAGCTCGGCATGCACCAGTTGCGCACCCATCGTATCGAACTGGAGACGGAATTCGTCGGTCTCGACATCAACGATCTCGGATGGCGCGCTAGTGGCAGCCTGTGCCTGGGCAGGCGTGGTTGACGCACCCGGCACCGCTGGTGCAGATGGCGTATCGGCTTGCGGTGTTGCCGAAGCCGGTGCAGTATTATCCTGCTGCGCGACCTTGGGCTGTTCGCCAAGAAGAGAGGGATGACCGGTGTAGGTTTGCCAGTTGTTCCACAGCATAAATGCCGAGAAAACAAATATCATCCAGAGTATGGTGCGTCGGATATCCATGTAACCTGATTACAGTAAGAGCGGTTGGAAAAACGCACTAGTGTAACCCAGTGCATATTGCGGGAATGCGGTTTTGCAGGCAGTCTACTGAAATTATT
>JBOIGK010000458.1:0-2604 GCA_050742695.1 Advenella sp.
GCATAAAACTGACCCCCGGCGATATAGTGCAGCGTACGCAAGGCAGGGTCTGCGCTGGCAAACTCCCAATGCCCATTGCGGAAAACGCGGCTGTCGGCCCAGGCGCCAATGATTTCGGCAATAAAAAGGTCGTAGCGCGTCTGATTGTGCGGCTCCGGGATCAACCTGCAGGCCAGCCATGCAGCACATCCGGCAACAAACGGCAGATCAAATCCGTCCATGCGAAATATCTTCGTGCCGGCCGCTTGCAGCTTGCCGGGCTCATCTGTCAGGCCATGGTTTCCAACATAGTGGGTCATCTGCGCCTGTGCAACCGTCGGTATCTGCACGACAAATGTACCGGCATTCTCAACAAGCCTGCGTGTGCACGTACTTTTATCCAGCACCACAGTCAGTTTCGGTGGCGAAAAATCAAGACCACAGGCCCACGCTGCCGCCATGACATCCTGCACCCCATCATGAGCGGCAGACACCAGGGTTGTGGGACCATGATTGACCAGCCGATAGGATTTTTCCAGGGGAACGGGTTCGATATACTGATTCATGATGCATCCTGCAAATAATAATGAAGCGTTGTCGCGTCTAGCCAGGTTTGATGTCCTTGCGCCTGCCGGTTTCACCGAACTGAACACCCCGTTCACTTTTGGTGAAGTCAGCGTTTTTCATTGACAAATAGACGGACCGTCTGCTGATCGATACTATTGGTCATGAAATGTAGACATATACATGACCAATAGCATTATAAATTCAAACACAATCAGGACGAGACATGACACACGGCTATTTGATCAAAGGCCTGCTGGCCACTGCCATGATGGTACTCACCGCAGGCGCAGGCGCGGCCCCAGCACAGTATCCAGCCAAACCAATTACGATCGTGGTTGGCTTTCCTCCGGGAACATCGACCGATGCAATTGCCCGTATCCTTGCCAATAAAATGAGCAAAGACCTGGGACAACCTATCATCGTCGAAAACAAGCCTGGCGTGGGCGGCAGCCTGGGGGCCGGACTGGTTGCCAAGGCCAAGCCCGATGGCTATACGCTGGTGCTATCGGCGACGGCACCCATGAACATCAATCCGCATGTGTACAAGTCCCTCACCTATGATGCAACAAAAGATTTCGAACCGGTAGGACAAACGACCTGGCTACCCTATGTACTGGTCACCAACAACAGCAAAGGGTTAAAAACCTTTAAAGATCTGATCGCCTATGCAAAAAGCAACCCGGAGAAATTGACCTTTGCCTCTATCGGCCAAGGCACGACCAGCCATCTGTTGATGGAATTACTGATGAAAGAGACCGGCACAAAAATGGTGCACGTGCCCTATTCAGGCAGCACCCAGTCCCAGACAGACGTGATTGGCGGCAATGTCGATATGACATTTGACACCGTCGTGTCTGCGATGCCCCACGTAAAATCTGGCAAACTGAATGGCCTGGCTGTCAGCGTAGCAAACCGTGCCAAGCTGGCGCCCGACATTCCGACCATTCAGGAACAGGGCTTGCCCAACTTCAACATGGGCGCATGGCTGGGTGTATTCGCGCCCAAAGGCACGCCGCGCGCCATTGTGAATCAGTTGCACACCGAATTGAATCGAACACTCAGCGATAAGCCAACCAATGACAAACTGGTGGCGCTGGGTTCCGAAGTCGTCATGAGCGAAACGCCCGAGGCCTTCGGGAAAATGGTCCAGGAAAACTATGACACCTGGGGGAACATTGTGAAAGAAGCAGGAGTAGACCAAAAATGAAATACAGCAATACCGAATGGGAAGCCCGGGTTGACCTGGCGGCATGCTACCGGCTCATGCCGCTTTTCGGCATGAGCGATCTGGTATACAACCATATCACTGCACGCATTCCCGGTACCGACGACGAGATACTGATCAACCCTTATGGCTATATGTATGAAGAAATTACAGCATCCAGCCTGATCAAAATCAATATAAAAGGCGAGGTACTCACTAACCCGCACGCAGATGGCACTGGCGTCAATCAGGCCGGATACGTAATTCACAGTGCCGTGCACGCGTCGCGCCATGATGTCGGTTGTGTTATTCATACCCATTCTCGGGCGGGAATGGCCGTATCCGCAATGGAATGCGGGTTGCTGCCAATTACGCAGACCTCAATGCGTTTCAAGGACATTGCCTATCACGACTACGAGAGTGTCGCCATCGATATGGATGAGCAGCAGCGCCTTGTAGCCGATCTTGGCCAGCAGGACGCAATGATTCTGCGCAACCATGGATTGCTGGTGGCCTCGCCATCCATTGCAGAAGCATTCAACGCCATGTACTGGCTGGAGATGGCGTGCCGGGCCCAGGTGGATGCGTTGGCCGGCAACACCAAGTTGATAATCCCTTCGGCAGAAGTAGTAGACAAAACCCATCATCTATATCAACCCAGCGTAAGACGTCCATTCGGCATCATGGAGTGGCCGGCCATGCGTCGTTATCTGGATCGCCGCGATGCGAGCTACAAAGACTGAGACGTATGACCGAAACCTGTCAGAACACACTGTTCGATTTACGCAATCAGGTGGCGTTTGTCACCGGTTCGACTCGCGGCCTGGGCTATGAAATAGCCCGGGGTTTAGGAC
>JBOIGK010000459.1:0-6186 GCA_050742695.1 Advenella sp.
GATCCGAACATTGCCCATATTTTCCGCAATCATTTCTTTGCCGTCGAACAGCATCTTGCCTCACCCGACACCGCTTTCGCGCGTCGCTTGCTGCCCCAAGTTGCCCAGGGTAAAACGCTGGGCGTGGCATTTAACGAGTTGACCGGCGAGCCTGCAGGTGCCGTCGGACGCACGCCCGGCACGCAACTGGAAAAGGACGATACCCAGTCCGGCTGGCGCATTTCCGGCACGAAAGTCTACTCAACGGGCAATCTATACGCCGATTATCTGCTGGCCTCTGTGTCGGATCCCGATTCCGGAACAGTAAAACAATTCTTTGTCGCCACCGACGCCCCCGGCGTGCGCCTGGATGATGACTGGCATGGCTTTGGGCAGAAGCTTACGGGATCGGGCACCACGGTGTTCGACCGGGTGCACGTTGCGCCGGAAGATTTATTTGACACAGCGCCTCGTCCAACCGTGGATACGCCATGGGGGCCGCGTGTGCTGTTCGGTTTCACCTTTCACCAGGTCTACCTGACGACGATTATTACGGGCGTCATTGACCGTATCCTGGCCGATGCCCTCGCGCTGGTCGGCAAGCGCCAGCGCAACTATTACCATGGGCTGGCCGATCTGCCCGCGCTGGAACCCGAGATCCAGTCCACGATCGGACGCCTTGCCGCCTGGCGCAGCGCCGCACTGGCCAGCACAGACCGGGCCATCCATGCGCTGAATCGAGCCTGGCAGCACAGAAACGACACCAACGCCTACGAGACCTCACGTCTATCAACGCTGGCGGCATCAGAGGCCAAGGTGGTGGTGGACGAGACAGCTGCCACACTGGCCAGCCTGCTAATCGATGTTGCCAGCGGCAGTGGCGTATCCACGCACACCGCGCTGGACAGGCACTGGCGCAACATCAAGGTGATCGCCTCGCACAACCCCCGCATCTACAAAGAGCGAGTCCTGGGCGACCACTATCTGAACGGAACGGATTTGCCAACTGGCGCGTTCTTCTGACGATTAACAATTATCGCTTTCCGGATATTTTCGACATGCGCTCCTATTGCCTCTTGCGTCGGCTCCTTGCCGTCGCGCTCATTGCTGCTACTCAAGCCTTCACCACGGGTTTTGCCCAGGCAACTGAAGCCGCAGACTCCGCATGGCCCAGCCGTGCGCTGAAACTGATTGTGCCGTTTCCACCCGGAGGAGCTGCGGATTTGATCGGCCGCTATTATGCGGAACAATTGGGGCGGGACCTGGGCCAGCCCGTCGTTATCGAAAACCGTCCGGGGGCAGGCACGGCCATTGCCGCAGAAACCGCTGCGCGTGCCGCTGCCGACGGCTATACCTTATCGCTTGCGACCAGTGGGCAACTGACCATCCTGCCCGGTTTGAATGGTTCGCTTCGCTTTGATCCAGTCAAGGATTTCCAGCCAGTTTCCCTGCTTGCGTCGGTCCCCAATGTCGTGGCGGTCAATGCCAACAGCACCGATATCCGGTCATTACAACAGTTGATTGACGCGGCCAGGGCCAATCCGGGAAAAATTTCCTATTCGTCCTGTGGTATGGGCACCCTGTGTCATCTATCGGGAGAGTTGCTGCAGAATCTGACTGGCATAAAGCTGCTGCATGTTCCATATAAAGGCAGCGCGCAGGCCGTATCCGATCTGCTTGGTGGCCAGATTCAGGTCAGTGTAGATACGCTGACCATTCTTGCGCCTCATATTCGGGCAGGGAAACTACGCGGCCTGGTCGTGGGTGCGCCAGTGCGTTCCCCACTGATCCCCGATGTGCCCAGCGCCAATACCGCGGCTCTGCCTGGCTTTATTGCCTCTGGGTGGTTTGGAGTGGTGGTGCCCGCAGGCACGCCGCAGCCCATCGTACAGCGCCTTCAGCAGGCGATAGAGCGCATTGCGACCTCGCAAGAGACGCAGAAAATTTTTGATGAAAACGGCATCACGGTCGAACATAATACGCCGCAGCAGTTTGCCCAACTGATTCAAGATGATCTGCTGCGATGGCAAAAGGTGATCGACACGGCAAAGGTACCCAAGGTTGGTTATTGATACCTTGCATCGGGGCACAACTCGTGATACAGCTGGCGTACGATCTGGTTGTCAAATAATGAAATTATTGAGGCATTCTAAAAATGGTTGCGACGCCAGATTATTAATTATTATTTAAGTCAATACGTTGCCGGCATTACCAACATAAGTAAGACGGATCTAAGGTGTGCTGAGGCCGTATCTGCAATGATGCGTCGTGGGCACTGGAAATATAAACGTACTCTTTGTAAGCAACCATTGTTTGGTGAATCCAAACAGTCATGTTGCGAACTGCCTGTTTATCCGTGAACCGCGAATTCCTACAATACATTGTCTCTACAACAATTTTTGAAGGAATCCATCTTATGAGTACCCGCGACGTTGTTATCCCTGCCGAGCGCCATGCCTTGTACGAGCAGCACCGATATTCACCCGCCGTCCGCGCCAACGGCCTGCTGTTCGTCTCTGGCCAGGTCGGCAGCAGACTTGACGGCACGCCCGAGCCGCAGTTGGATGAGCAGGTGCGCCTGGCCTTCCGGAACCTTAATGCCATCCTTGCCGCAGCCGGTTGCAGCTTCAGCGATGTGGTCGATGTGACTGTGTTCATGGTGGACCCGGACAAGCACTTCGAGCGCGTCTGGGACGTGGCTGCGGAATATTGGGGCGAGGCGCCGTATCCAGCGACAACGGCAGTAGGCGTGACCTGGCTGTCGGGATTCCAGTTCGAGATCAAAGTCATCGCCAAGCTGCCCAATGCCGTGAAGGCCTGAATGGTGTGAACGTCGTCAAGGCGGATGGCCGCAGGCAACTGATCATCGCAGGCCTGTGCACCGAGGTCTGCCTCGCAATGCCTGTCATCCAGGCCGCTGGCGAAGGCTGGGGCATGACCGTGATCACCGACGGGTCGGGTGCGATTTCGAAGGATCGCGTATCGTTGCAGCAGTTGCTCAACACGCCGGCGCTAAAAAACGCGGGCTGATTCCCGGATGCCGACACTTACCATGAAGAAAATTTACCATTGGTCGATCATAAATAATTTATGGTCGACCAAGTACTAGCTATAAAGCATTACCCAAAAATATCGCCACTGCCTATGAGATCCCCAATAATTGGGAGCCCGTCTAAAATGCTAAAAATAGAATCAAGAAGGCCGGAAATCAGATCCATAATTTTCTCCAATCGGTTAGTAGGTATTAAATGGTTAGCAGGTGTTTCTTAATACACCCGGGATAACTTTATGTTACTCACTCCCGGTTTGTATATCGCAAGCAGGTAAGTAATTGTATTTTTTATTTCATTTGAAATAATGACACGGATTTATTGGTGGTTATGGGTGGTGATAAAAAAAAGCCCAAAGGCCGATTTGACGGGGTCTATGGGAAAGAAATCCGAAAATTGAAAGTTTAGTTTTTCACACCATGCAATTAGTTACAAAATTTTCTAATTTTTAATTAATGAAGATTTTATGAATTTTTTTGCCTAATAATTGTGGTGCCAGATGGGATTTTGTAAATTTGTTGTGTGGTGGCACCGTTTATTGGTGTCATGCATTTATTGGATCAAGGACAGTTGGTAAGCGAATAAAATCGAGCTCTTGGAATGCGTCGCTTCCTATACATGAATGAAATATGACTGCCTGATGTATCTGCCGTGAATCTGCAGAGATCTGCAAATCAGCGAGCGCGAATTGCTCACAACGCCATTCATTTGGCGCGCACCACACATACGGAACAAGCCACGATGAAGATCGAGATCGACGACCTCTCACGCGATGAGATTCACGCCCTTCTTAACGAACACCTGCAGAGCATGTACGAACTCTCACCGCCAGAGAGTGTACACGCATTGGATCTTGACAAACTCCGGCAGCCAGACATCACCTTTTGGACTGCCTGGGACGGTTCGCGACTGCTTGGCTGCGGCGCCCTGAAAGAACTGGATAGTAAACACGGCGAGGTCAAGTCCATGCGTACGCCTCAGGCACTTCGTCGCAATGGCGCAGGGCGAGCCATCCTTGCACATGTGATCGAAATTGCCAGGTCAAGAGCATACGAACGATTGAGCCTTGAAACGGGCACAATGGGAGAATTCCTGGCTGCCAGAAGGCTATACGAGAGCTTCGGCTTCACGTATTGTGGTCCCTTTGGTGAGTACGTCGAAGACCCTAATAGTGTCTTCATGACGCTACATTTATAAATATTGTTATTTGGGATGTAGCAATCATCTATTTGTTGTCCAACAACACGGTGCGTAACAGGCCTTCCCGGCTCGAACCCTTATAATGCCAATCATAATCAAGCAGAACGTGGAGGCGGAATGAACGGAGGTCAATTATTATTGGTCGGCGCTGTCTTTGTCATCATCGCTTTGTTGGCGTGGCGTGATATTAAGCGATATCAAGTGCGCAAACGGCGGGACACCTCAAGCGCGGGCCTTTATGCAGGCGCTGTCGGCACCGAGAGCTGGGCTGACGGGGGCACGCATTGCAGCGTCTCAGATTCGGGCGGCGACTGTGGTGGTAGTGGTGGTGATAGTGGCGGTGGGTCAGACTAAAAACGTACCCAGCTCGCAAGTGTGATGGCACTGCCTTTTTCTGCTCAACTTAGTCGAGACCATGAGAAATAATAGCAAGGCTGGCTGCCGAACGGCATATCCATTTTTCTAATTCATATGGCATAATAAGCGCCATCGGCTCTTCCCATGCCAGAGCCTTCCTACCAGGCCACTTCACTAATGTGGCCAATGGTATCGTCAATATCTGCAGTTCTGGTGAGCATGGTACTCGAAGTGGGGACGTACAGAAACCATGCTAACCGATACCAAGCTGCAGAATCTCCAATCAAATCACAATTGCTATACGAATAACCATACGGTGAACCACCGTCACGGTCTTTACGTGGATATTTGCGTGGCTCGCTACGCGACAGTGACCAACCGCTGCGTCACCGTCCTTAAGCTACTGGCCGCACTCCACAGCAGGCGACAGACCAGCACCCTTCGCTGCATTCGGCAAATCACCGAGCAAACCGCTCCGGCCGGCGCCCTGATACACAGGTACGCTCGATCCCCTGCGCGCTGCCGATATCCTGCTTTATTCAATAAAACGTCACGCAAGCATCAAGGTTACACCCCCTATCATCCACCAGCACACTGAGGAGATCCTGGTCATGGCAGCGAACAATGGGCAATTCAATTTCCTGATTATTACCACGGACGAGGAGCGTTACCCTCCCGCATATGAGGACGAGACCGTTAAACAATTTCGTCAGGAGCATCTGCAGGGCATTGGAGCGCTGCGCGAAAACAGCCTGGAGATGCACCGGCATTACACCGCCAGCACGGCCTGTAGTCCCAGCCGGACCAGTATTTACACCGGCCAGTACCCTTCCTTGCATGGCGTCACGCAAACGTCTGGCATGGCCAAAGAATGGTACGACCCGAACATGTTCTATCTGGACCCCAACACCGTGCCCACCATGGGCGATTATTTTCGTGCCGGCGGTTACCGCACCTTTTACCGTGGCAAATGGCATCTGTCGCACCCGGACATTATTCTGCCCGGCAGTGTGGATGTCATGATGAGCACCAATGACGATGGCACACCCATACCGCGTGCGGAGCAGCTGTATGAGTCTGCCAATAAGCTCAATGAGTATGGTTTTGACGGCTGGATCGGCCCCGACCCGCATGGCTCAGCCAAAGCCAACGCGGGCGTCAACCGCGATCCAGGCTTTGCCGCGCAGATTATCGGCCTGCTGGACACGCTGGAAAACAATAGCAGCAACGATCCCTGGCTCACGGTGGCTTCGTTTACCAATCCGCATGACATCGTGTTCTTCGGCACGCCGTGGCTAAAGGGCTTCGGCTACAACTATGATTTTCCAGATTTCATCAAAAACCTGAATCTGCCACTGCCGCCAACCCGCTGTGAGGATCTGTCCAGCAAGCCCCGCGCGCAGAAGGACTATGCCGAAAAATACGGCGAAATGTTCTTCCGCAACCCGACTATTCCCCAGTACTTCCAGATGTATTACTACCTGCAATACGTGGTCGACCAGGAAATCCTCAAGGTTTACCAGAGACTGCGCAACAGCCGGTTCTTGGAAAACACAATCGTCATTTACACATCCGATCACGGCGATATGCTGGGCGCGCA
>JBOIGK010000460.1:0-6697 GCA_050742695.1 Advenella sp.
GCCCGTCCCATGGCCACGCGCTGGCGTTGTCCGCCAGACAAGTGGCGCGGATAGCGATCCAGTTGCTGCTCCAGTCCCAGCGTTGCCGCAACCTGTGTCACCTGAGCAAATCGTGTCTGCCGGTCAACGCCTTTGATCTTAAGGGCGAACCCCAAATTGTCCCGCACGGTCAAATGGGGATAGAGCGCGTAGTTCTGAAATACCATGGCCATATCACGGTCTTTCGGCGCCACGTCGTTCAGCACCCGCTGGCCCAGCGTGATCGTACCGGCCGACAATGATTCCAGACCGGCGATAGTACGCAACAGCGTAGATTTTCCGCAACCGGAGGGCCCCACCAATGCGACAAACTCCCCGTCGCCTACGTCAAGGTCAATGCCGTGCAGGATCTTGCGGTTCTCGTAGTGCTTTTCCAGATTCTGTAATTTAATAGCAGACATAATGTGTTTCCAAAGTCAGTCCTTGATTCCGCCTGCGGTCAGGCCATGTACCAAATAGCGCCGGATAATCACCATGAACAGCAACACTGGCAGCATCACGAGCGTGCCTGCGGCTGAGATCTTTCCCCATTCCCAGCCTTCGTACTGAAGGAAGTTGACGATTGCAACCGTCGCAGTGACGGCCTGTGTCCGGGTTAACACCAGAGCGTAGAAAAAATCGCTCCAGGCGAAGATAAAACAGAGGATCGCAGTAGAGGCCAGGCCTGGCGCTGCAAGCGGCAGGGTAATACGCCAGAATGCTGACCATACGCCACAGCCGTCCAGCCACGCTGCCTCTTCCAGGCTGGCCGGGACAGACGCGAAAAATGACTGCATCAACCAGATAACGATGGCCAGATTGAAGGTCATATAGATCAGCGTGAGCCCCGCAATTGTGTCTTGCAGCCCCAGCCAGCGAAAGGCCAGAAAAAAGGGAATGGTAAATGCGATAGGAGGCACCATTCTGGTAACCAGAATCCACAGGGCGATCTGTTTGCGTGCCTTGAATTTCCAGCGAGTCAGCACATATGCCGCCGGCACACCCAGCAACATGGAAAACGTAGTGGACAGCACGCTCACCAACACACTGTTGCCCAGTGCAGTCAGAAAGCTGCCATCGGCAAGCAGGCTTTGAAAATTCTCCAGCGTGGGTATGAACCCGAGTGTAGCGTCAAAAATTTCCAGGGCAGGTTTGAATGCCAGGTGAATCGTCCATATGACAGGCAGCATAATCACAAGCATTACAAGTAGCGCAGTGATGGCGCGGGCATGGCGGCGCAGTACCTGAACGCTGCCGGCCAGGCTTCTTGCCCAATAGCGCAGGCCAGAGCAAGCAAAACCATGCGCTGTCAGCGCATGCCTGTATTGCTCAAGTGTTTTTGATTGGGTCATGCGAGTTCCGGGGAAATTGGGTGACAATTAGACTTAAGATGAATACGCCGGTAAGAATAAGCACGGCGATCGCACTGCCGTATCCCCAATATGAAAAATTGAAGGCTTGGGTGAATCCGTAATAGTTGCTGACTTCGGTGACATTGCCGGGGCCGCCGTCAGTCAGGATATAGATCAACGGGAAAGCCTTGAAACTGTCTATCAGGCGGAACAGTCCACAACCGACAAGCACGGGCCGGATATGCGGTAACACAATGTACCTCAAAACCTGTAGCCGGCTTGCTCCGTCCATTTTTGCCGCTTCCACCGGATCGGCCGGCAACATATGCAGCGACGCCAGTATCATCAGAAGCGTAAATGGAAACCACTGCCAGGTGTCTGCAACCGCAATCGCCCATAACGCGGTATGCGGGTTGGTCGTGAGTGCCTCCATCGTCAATCCCGAAAACTCAAGCAGTCGGTGCATGGGGCTGATGTCCGGCGAGTAGATGATCTTCCATATCAGCGCCACCACCACAGGTGGAATCAGCATGGGAATCAAAAAGACACTGCGTGCATATTGCAGGACGGACGACTTTCCGTTAAGCAGTAATGCCAGGCCTGTGCCAGCCGTCAGTTGCATGGCAACCGTCATGACCGAGAGCTTGCACTGGGTGATGACAGAACCAAGAAACCGCTCGTCCTGCATAAGCTGACGGAAGTTGATCAGTGGATCGGAAAAATTGAATGACGTTGCCGGATCCACCAGACTGAGCGGCGTCAGGCTGGTCACGAAAAGCGCTAAAGCAGGCGCCAGAGTAATCACCAGAAGTACAGTCAGTGCGGGTAGCAGGCCCCACAGAAATGACCTGTTGCGAGAGTGCTCCCACGAAACCGGCTTGCAGGAGGCGTTGCCACGCATGGATCTCATGACAGTTTGATACCCGAGCGGCGCAACTGGGCGACCGCTTGGGTCTGGGCTTGTTCCAGCGCCTGTTTTGCAGACAACTGGCCAGTGACGACCAAAGGAATCACTTTGTTGATCTGCTGATCTATCTGGGGATAGACGGAAACGGTACGATATTTCATATGACCGCTGGCGGATGCCATGTCAATGCTCTCGAGCGCCAGTTGTGCCAGATCTGAACCATTGATCAGTTGGCGTTTGCGAAACGCCTCCGACTTGATATCCGACAATCGGGCAGGCGAACCATAGCCGGCGGCAATTGCTTTGGCTGTTATCTCTTTTGACAGGGCCCATTGGATGAATGTCCAGGCAGCCTCCTTGTTTTTGGAACTCGCCGGTATCCCCAGGCCATGTACGCTGGTGCCGGGAAAACGTCCGGCCGGCCCTTTTGGCGGCAATCCGAACTTGACTGTATGCACGGTGCGGCTTGATTTCGGATCACCCAACTGCGCCAGGTGAAGTTGTCCGTGATCTGAAAAATTGACCCGTCCCTGCTTGAGCGCCTGCGTCACCTGATCCGGTGTATAGCTCAGGGCGCCATTGGGGCCGAACTCACGGATCAGACCCGCATAGTATTCGACAGCGGCAACCGCCTCCGGGGTATTCAGCGTTGGCATCAGGTCATCGGGTATCTGGCGGAAAATGTCAGCGCCGAAAGCGTGCAGATAAGGAACAAAAGACCAGCCATAATGATTGTCTGCTACAAAGCCGGCGACCTTGTCTTTTTTGTTTACCGCGCGCAAGACCTTGACCAGGTCATCGGTGGTGTCAGGAAAATCAAGACCCGCCTGCTGTACCAGATCAAATCTCGAAGAAACATGCAGCAGCGCTTCCGATGTCCACGGCACGCCGTATAGCTTGCCGTCTCTGCCGGTCTCGGCTTCGCGTGCACCCTTCACAAAATCACTGATATCCCACTCGGCAGGAGTGCGATTGGGATCGGCGATATAGTCGTCAAGCGGGGTCAGCCAGCCCGAATTGATCCATCTGCTGGAGTAGATGAATGTGACATTGACAACGTCATAGGCCGAGCCTTTCGTTGACAGCTCCAGATCGGTGCGCTGGTTATAGACCGGAAAGGACGGGGTGTCAAAATTGACCTGGGCGCCGGTCAGCGCTTCAAACTCACCAATCCACTGGCGCAATAGAACCGGGTATGCTGCACTGAATGTGGATACATTCAAGGTAATGCCGTCCAGCGGCTTTTTGCCCGACGCGATGGCCCAGGGCGGCACGGCCAGCGAGAGTCCGGCTGCCGCCATTTTGCGCAATGCTTGGCGCCTGGTGTGGCGGTATTTATTGGTGTCGTTGTTCATTGTCGCTCACTTGATCAGAACGCCAGGGCCGACTCAGTCGACGATCCAGGCGCCGCAGCGCTGCTGGCGTGCTCGCTATGCGTACTGTCTTGTGGCGCGGTTTTTGTGCGGCTTGACTGCCCCTGGATTGAAATGGCCGCTGCACCCTGAACCGTCACGCGTCGTACAACCCTGGGCTGATTACCGTAGTCGTTAACCGCATAGTGCTGAGTGGCGCGGTTATCCCACATGGCCACATCATGTTGCTGCCATTGCCAGCGCACGGTATTGTCCAGCCGGGTGACACGATTTTGCAGCAAGTCAAATAAACGGGCCGATTCACTGGTTGAAAAATTTTTCAGCGATTTGATGAAATGGCCCAGAAGCAGGGCGCGTTCTCCGGTGACCGGGTGAACATGGACGACCGGATGTTCGGCTTCGTATAGATCGGAAATAAACACCTTCTTGTGGTGCTCAAGTCTTGCCTTATCCAGCTCCTGACGGTCTTTGGCATAGTCGTAATCGTTGCTGTGAACGGCCCATAGCTGTTCGGCCAGCGCCTTCAATTCGGGCGGCAGGGTGTCATAAGCACGTACAGTATTGGCCCAAACCGTGTCGCCACCGTATGCGGGAACAGTAACGGCACGCAAAATACCGATTTTAGGGTAGTGTGCCTTGAACGTGACGTCCGTATGCCAGGAGTCGGCACGGCCGCCGCCCTTGGAGGCATCAAGCTCGAACAGGCGGGTTCCTTCCCGCGACGGGACGGTCGGATGAGCTTCGGTTGTGCCAAAGCGCGCGCCAAACGCCTGGTGGATAGCATCGTCCAAATGATCCTGCCCCCGGAAGAAAATCACCTTATGCGTCAATAGTGCCTGCTCAATATCGTCAATGACACTTTGCTGCAGCTCGCCCGAGATGCGCAGCCCTTCGATTTGGGCGCCGATATGGCCGGCAGCCCGCCGCAAGGTGAACGATGAGTAGGATGCTTCAACGTTTTCTGTCTGACTGTTGCTCATGTTTATTCTCCCAAGTGTCTGACGATGTTAAGCAAGGTATCGTCCCGAGGGAAATAAAAGATAAGCATGATGTAATTGCTCCGGGGGAAATATACTTATCCGTTTAACGATCCGGTTGCGGCGCATGCTGCGCATTCGGGTATCAGCCGATTGCGTTTGTGACTGATAATCGATGCTGCGTGCAGCGGCGCTTATGATATTCTTTTGTGTCCGGAGCAAACCCATAACCGTGAGCGCGACGCACATGCAGATCCAATTCAGACAGTTTCATCCCGATGATACAGAACAGGTGGTGGCGCTATGGCAGGCCTGTGGCCTGACCCGGCCCTGGAACGACCCGCATAAGGATATTGAGCGCAAGCTGCAGCAGGAGCCCGAGCTGTTTATTGTGGCCGAACATGACGGGCAGCTTTTGGGCTCGGTTATGGCGGGCTATGACGGGCACCGCGGCTGGATTTATTATCTTTCCGTGTTGCCGCAATATCAGTCGCAAGGCCTGGGCAAAAGCCTGGTGCAACAGGCAGAGCAAAGGCTACGCAGCAAAGGTTGTCCGAAAATCCAGCTAATGATCAGGCACGACAACAGCGGCGTGCAGGATTTCTATCGCACCCTGGGTTACGAGCAGGCAGAGGTTGTGGTGCTGGGCAAGCGATTGATAGAAGATGCGTAGAATAGACGAGAGGTAAGCAAGAGATGTACACAAGATGTGTGCAATGAGAATGCGTAATCACAGTCGTGATTGCGGCACAGGGCACACTCTGAAGATGCATGCCGCCAGGTGCCAGGCGCGGCGCCGTATGAGCACGGCTGGCGGGTTTGCAGCCACTGCATGGGTACAAAATGCAGTGAACTTACAGTAGTAGGCAATTCTGTAAATGCCCAGACTGAGCAAAATGCGCTCAGCCTGGGCCGGGGACCTGGTAACGACCTATGATCGGCCCTGTCTGATGGCGGATATCTGCTTGTTAGTCGTTAGTCGCCTGGTCCATTAGCCAGCTAACCGATTAGCAGCGATAAGCCGATATAACGAGAAGCCGATTAGTCGTTTAATCGCGCGCCGGTGCGGTGGTGCTTGGCGCAGAAGGTCCCTTATCTTCCGCCGTGTCGGAGGTTGCGTCATCGTTTTTGAAGCGTTGGTACAGGGTTGCGACCAATGGACCGGTAATGTTGTGCCAGACGCTGAAAATCGCGCTTGGCACAGCAGCTGCCGGTGAGAAATGGGCCGTAGCCAGTGCGGCGCCCAGGCCGGAGTTTTGCATGCCCACTTCAATAGACAGGGTCTTGCGCTGTGCGACACTCAGGCCGGACAATTTTGCCAACCAGTAGCCCAGTAGCAGGCCCAGGCCGTTATGCAGGATAACGACGGCAAAAATTTCCAGGCCGCTGCTTGCAATTTTTTCCTGATTGCCAGCAACCACCGCCGCAACAATAGCGACAATGGCCACAACCGAGACCAGAGGCAGTACAGCCACGCCGGCCTGCACTTTTTCCTTGAGCGCCATTTGCGCAATTAGCCCCAGCCCGATAGGCAGAATCACTACCTGTACGATTGACCAGAACATGGCTGCAGCACTCACGTCCAGCCATTGGCTGGCCATGATATAGATCAGCCCGGGCGTGACGATCGGCGCCAGCAGGGTGGTGACAGAAGTAATTGCCACGGAAAGGGCGACATCGCCGCGTGCCAGAAACGTCATAACGTTCGATGCGGTGCCGCCCGGGCAGCAACCGACCAGGATCACACCAACGGCCACTTCAGGGCTCAGTTGCAGGCCGGTGGCCAGCAGCCAGGCCAGTCCCGGCATAATAATGAATTGTCCAAGTACGCCAATAGCGACCGTACCAGGGCGCTTGAACACCTCGGCAAAGTCGTTTTTGGAAATCGTCAGGCCCATGCCGAACATGATGATGCCGAGCAGGGGAACAATATATTTGCCTAACCAGGCGTAGCTGGCAGGGTTGAAAAAAGCCAGTATTGCAAACAGCAATACCCATATGACAAATGTCTTGCCAACGAATTGGCTCAGGCGGGCGATGGCCTGCATCATGAATAGTCCTTGAGATAAT
>JBOIGK010000461.1:0-3249 GCA_050742695.1 Advenella sp.
GTCCACGACTACGGTTGACGCGAAAATTAAAGGATGAACAGGCGTTGCGTGTGAGAACAGTTTTTGCAGCCTTGCCAGGATGTACATTCCGAGATTCGGATATCGGGTAATGCCGCTAGGCGCCCAAACCGTGCCACTTCGGCTTTCCGTATATTTACTTCTACGTGAATAGAAACGCTGTTTATTGCTGGCCTATACCCTGTGGGCTTACATGCTTCTCTGCCTTGGCTATCCCTTCTTCGATCAGAGCCGGAATCAGTTTTCTGACACGCTGCACCACCAGGCGAGCGGCAAGCGATATCGGATGGTGTTTGGATATGCTCAATGTGATGATTCGGGCGATACTTGGATTGACGAGTTTGACCGCTTTCAGTGTACCTGCGGCGACTTCTTTGTCTACAGCCAGAAAGGGCGAAATTGTGAACGCATCACCGTTGGTTGCGATGGTACGCATCGTGGATAAAGAGCCTACTTCCAGAACAACATTTAAATTGAATCCGTTTTTGCTGGCATTTTGCTCTAATACAGCGCGCAAACCGTTAGGAGCAGCGGGCAGCACCAAAGGTACGTCTTTAAGATCCCTGAACGAAATGGCGTGATTGCGGAGCAGGGGCGAGTCAGGTTTGCCTACGACAAATGACTCGACCTGCCCAAGAACATCTTCGGAGGGATTCACATCCTTTCTGTAGCGGTTCAATATCGCCAGATCAAGCCTGCCCGAAACGAGTAATTCGTCCAGTTGGCCGGAGAGTCCTTCCATTATTTGCAGGCGAACAGCGGGAGCAACGGCTCTGATATCCGAAAATATGGAATTTACAAATTCGCGCGATAGTGAAGGCAATATGCCTATGCAAACCGTCCCTGTGGGGACGCCGGCAGCATTTTTGACTTCCTCATTCAAACGTCTGGCCTGAACCAGTAGTGATTGAACTTGTGGGCGGATTCGGCGACCGAAATCCGTTAGCGAGACACCGCGTCCGGTACGATGAAACAGCCGGTCTCCCCATTCAGATTCTATTTGAGCAAGCTTGCGGCTGATAAGCGGTTGAGCCACTTCGCTTACCTTTGCTGCCTGAGATAGGGAGCCTAGCTGGGCAACCAGCTCAAACATTTCCAATTGATCAAGAGTCATAATTATCTATAAAGTAGATAGCTGGTATAAGAAATATTACTCTATCGCATATGTGATTGCCACGTTAAAGTGTAAAAACGTTAGATTTTTTAAAAAACAGTGACAACCTCGTTGTTCACAAAAATCATTAATGAGGCAATTTGCATGCGAATTCGGGAAATAGATAACATCCCTCTGGAGATTCCACTTAAGAAGAACTTTGGCGGAAGCACGTACAACGTGCTGAAGCGCTGCACTGTGATCACCAGAATAAAGACCGATGATGGTCTGGTAAGCCAGGTTTATAACGGCGACAATCGCGATCACACAAAAGATATTATCCAAATCATACAGAATGAACTGGCGCCGCTGCTGATCGGGGAGGACGCATCCCAGATAGAAAAGCTGTGGGAGAAGATGTTTCTCAAAACTATTGCGCATCAACAACGCAAGCTTGTACTGGAGGCCATCGCATGTGTGGATACCGCGCTTTGGGACTTGCTGGGTAAAGCCTGCTCCAGCAATGTTTCAACGCTGCTGGGAGGATACCGTCAAAGCCTGCCGATCATTTCTATCGCCGGTTATTACGAAAAGGATAAAACGCTAAATGATCTGGCCAGAGAGATGGATTGGCTCAGAAACAATGGCATGGCAGGTTGCAAGGTCAAGGTCGGAGGACTGTCTCCAGAGGAAGATGCGGCGCGTGTTGCCGCCGCTCGCGAGGGCGCCGGCGCCGATTTCATTCTTGCCGTCGACGCCAACCGGGGCTGGAATGTACAAGATGCAATCAAGTTTGCTCACCTGATCGAAGATCTCGATATCAGCTGGTTCGAAGAGCCATGCCACTGGTATGACGATGCCTTCTTGATGGCGCAAGTCAGGAAGCAGACTCATATTCCGATCAATGCCGGGCAATCAGAAATGTCGGGCCACGGTGTGCGCCGCCTGTTGGCTGCCGATGCTGTCGATTATGTGAATCTGGACGCATCCGAAAGTGGCGGTATCACGGAGTGGCGTCGCGTAGCAGGGATGTGTGCGATGCATGGTGTAAAAATGGCCCATCATGAAGAGCCTCAAATTGCCACGCATATGCTTGCCGCTGTTGCACATGGATCCTATGTAGAATGCTTTGCCAACATAGAGCGCGACCCGTTGTGGCCACAACTGGTAGCGAACCGACCGCCTATCAAAGACGGAATAATAGAGGTGCCACAAGGACCTGGCTTTGATCTCGAATTTGATGCGGATTTCATAAAGAAATATCGGATTGATCAGTGATGTAGAGTGCAGGGGCCCAAATACGAGATAAATCATACAAAATAAGGAGACAAGATGTCCGTCAATAATCTAAATAAAAGCATTGGCTGCACATTGCTATGCGCCGCAGTATTTTCTGGCAGCGCCATGGCGCAAGCCAAACAAGAAATCCGTTTCTTGAATAATGAAACAGATCCACCCAGCGTCACATTTTACAAGAACGCCATTGCTGAATTTGAGAAGCAGAACCCGGAAATAAAAGTTTCCATGGAATTGACCAGCACCGATGGGAGATTGCAGAAGGTTGTTTCGGCGTTAAGCTCCAAATCAATGCCTGATGTTTTCAAACTGCTCTCGGAAGAGCGATTCGAATTCTCCAAAAAAGGCTATGTCGTACCGCTGGATGATCTTTATGGCGAAATTGGTGGCGATAACTTCGTCGATGGTTCGATCATGAAAATTGATGGACACGTCTATGACCTGCCGTATACCCTGGGCAATTTCAATGTGCTTTGGTACCGTAACGATCTACTGAAGCAAGCCGGAAAGCAGGCGCCCAAAGACTGGGATGAAACCGAAGCCATTGCCCAGGAAATGACAAAAGACGGCTCATATGGGTTTATTTTTCCTGCCGCAAAGACACGAATGAATACCATGTTTTTCTCGACATTGATGTGGTCGGCAGGCGGAACCTATTTTGACAAGGATCTGAATGTGACATTCAATAATCCTGGGACCATCGCCGCGCTCAAGTTCATGAAAAAAATGGCGGCCTATTCGCCAGCAGGAATTGCTTCGTACTCATACAGCGAGATGATCAACACGTACCTGACTGGAAAAGTGGCGCTGGATATTTATGCACCACGATTGATTGCAAACGT
>JBOIGK010000462.1:0-5693 GCA_050742695.1 Advenella sp.
GACAATGATAGAATAGTCGTGTTTGGCTCGTTTTTAACCGTGGCCGCAGTTTTACAGCATTTGGGGCGTCCAGCCGTCTGAAGCTTATCTTTATAAATAGTCGGGAATAAGTTATGGGTTTATTCAATTCACAAGATAATAATCGGCCGGGACAACGCCGTACCCAGTCTGAACAGAACCAGGCTAATGACCTGCGGGTCAAGGCCAGAAACCGGCTGATTGGCGCGATTATTCTTGTTCTTGCCGCGATCATTATCGTGCCTATGGTGCTCGACACCGGAGGCACTGACAGTACGCCGACGCCGGCCCAGAAACCGCCCTTGGTATCGGGCGGGGGCAGTGACAGCAATTCCTTGTCCGTAACCACAACGCCAGGCGTTGAATCCAGCGGTCCAAGCTCTACATCGCAGCAGGCCACCGTTGATGGCAGTGTATCGCAGACCCCGCCGGTGACAGGATCTGTCGCTGCTGGAACCGCTGAGCAGCCGCAGAGTCCAGGAACCGCGCCGGAAGGCCAGGAACCAGGATTGACAGGACTGACAGAGGCCATTGATCCGAACCGATCCATCGCTTCGGGTACGGCAAACCAGCCGGTAGCACCCGAGGATCAGGCTGAGCAGGCAAAGCAGGAAGCCGCTGCCCAGGCTAAAGCCCAGGCAGATGCCAAAAAGGCAGCTGAACGCAAAAAGGCCGCAGCCAACAAAGCTGCAGAGCAGCCTAAAAAGCCTGGCGTGATCAGGGATAATAATCGTACCGATGATGGTTCCCGTGCGCTGGCCATTCTGGAAGGCCGTGAGCCGACACAGGCGGAGAAAAGCAAACCCAAGGTCACCTCGGGAGATTATTCCCTGCAGATCGCTTCCTACGGCTCTTCGGACGACGCGCAAAGCCGCCGCAGCAAATTGGCTGCCGAGGGCGTGTCCAATGTGTATGTTCAGAATTCTGTCGTAAACGGCAAGCAGATTTATCGTTTGCGCGTAGGCCCGTTCAAATCACGTGAGGCTGCACAGGCAGCGCAAACCCGCCTTCGTTCACTGGGTTATGACAACGGCTTTATTTCGGCAAATTGATATCCATGCACCGAAGTGACCGAATTTGATTACACCTGCCTTGGGATTATCGCTATCTCGGGGCTCCTGGGATTAATGAGAGGGTTTCTCAAAGAAGCCTTCTCATTAATCGCTTATGCCGCCGCATTTATCGGCGCGATCTGGTGGGGCCCGGTGGTTTATCCCTGGGTGATGCAATACGTCAACAACGCGCTGATCAGCATGGGTATCGGCTATGCGGTTGTATTTATCGCCATTTTACTGGTTGTCGGTCTGGTCAACGTGACGCTGGCAACCCTGATTGAAGCCACCGGCCTGGGACCAGCCGACCAGGGGCTCGGCATTTTGTTCGGCATAGCCCGCGGTGTCATGATTATCCTGATACTGGTGGTGCTTGCCGGCTATACGCCATTTCCCAAGGAACCCTGGTGGGTCAATGCCAGGTTTTCGCCGATGGCGATGATGGCGGTGCATGAAATCAAGTTGCGCCTGCCGGACAGCATCGGATCGTATTTACCTTATTAGTTTGTTCCCTTAGTTTTTCTCTCTCGTATTTTTCAGGATAGGCTTTTTATGTGCGGAATTATCGGTATCGTCGGGCGCGGTCCAGTGAATCAACTGGTGTACGACAGTCTGCTGTTACTGCAACATCGTGGACAGGACGCAGCCGGCATTGCGACCGCCTACGGTAACCACTTCAACATGTACAAGGCCCATGGCCTGGTGCGCGACGTATTTCGCACTCGCAATATGCGCGATCTGCCCGGCCATTCTGGTATAGGGCAGGTGCGTTATCCAACTGCCGGCTCCAGCGATTCGCTGGAAGAGGCCCAGCCATTTTATGTTAACGCCCCTTTTGGCATTACTTTTGCGCACAATGGCAATCTGACCAACTGGCGTGAACTGCGCGAGTCGCTATTCAAGGTGGATCAGCGCCATATCAATACCAATTCAGATTCTGAAGTCTTGCTCAATGTGCTGGCACATGAACTGCAGTCGGCAGCAAAGGGCAGTACCCTGGATCCGGCCGCCATGTTCAACGCAGTTGCGGCATTGCATCGACGGGTCAAGGGTGCATACTCGGTGGTTGCGCAAATTGCCGGATATGGACTCCTGGCTTTTCGGGATCCGTTCGGCATCCGACCGCTGTGCCTGGGCAAGTTTGAATCGGAACTGGGCGCAGAATGGATGGTGGCGTCTGAATCGGTCGCCCTTGAAGGCAGCGGGTTTGATTTCGTTCGTGATATTGGCGCCGGCGAAGCCGTGTTCATTGACCTGGACGGTAATGTGCACGAGCAGCAATGCGCCGACAATCCGGTGCTCACGCCCTGCATTTTCGAATATGTCTATTTTGCCCGTCCCGATTCCACCATTAATGGCGTGAATGTGTACAACGCGCGTCTGAAGATGGGCGAGTATCTTGCCGATAAAGTAGCCAGGCAACTGCGCTTGCGGGAAATTGATGTTGTGATGCCTATTCCCGATTCTTCCCGGCCGGCCGCCATGCAGCTGGCTTCAAAGCTCAAGCTTGAGTATCGTGAAGGGTTCATCAAGAACCGTTATGTAGGTCGTACCTTTATTATGCCCGGGCAGGCAGTGCGCAAAAAATCAGTCCGCCAGAAATTGAACGCCATGAGTGTTGAGTTCAAGGACAAAAATGTGCTACTGGTAGATGACTCCATTGTGCGTGGGACGACCAGCCGCGAGATTGTGGAGATGGCAAGAGCAGCAGGGGCCCGGAAAGTATTTTTCGCATCCGCCGCGCCTCCTGTCTGTTTCCCCAATGTCTACGGTATTGATATGCCAACCCAGGACGATCTGATCGCCAGCGGCAGAACGGCTGAAGAGGTCGCTGCCGAGATCGGGGCAGACGGCCTGGTGTATCAGGACCTGGCAGATCTGAAAGCGGCCATTTCGGATTTGAATCCGGCGCTCACTCAGTTTGAGGCCTCTTGCTTTGACGGGCACTATATTACTGGCGATGTTGACAGCGCCTATCTGGAAAGACTGCGCCTGACCCGGCATCAGGTCAAGGAAGGTCAAGCAGTTGGCGGCCTGCAATTTAACATGGGATACGCAGCCAACGTTTAAGCGTTGCATGTGTCTTGGTCCCTGCTCGTGCAAAGCGGCAGGGAGGTCATTTGTATTGTAGAGCCCGGCTTCAGCCGGGTGCTATGACGCTGACCAAATAAGCGCCATTTCTGCCGCAAAAAAAAGGCGTCATTCCGACAAACGTTGGCAGACTACAGAATTATTCCAAAGCATGATCCCATTTGCTCCGGCAACGCTCGTTCATTGCCGTCCAGCGTATTTCGGAATATAATTGATATGTCATCTATTGGTAAATCATTTATGTCTCGCTCAAATACAACTGCAAAGCCGGATTTCGGACGGGTGCTTCTCTCTCTTTCGGGGCAAATCAATCGTCAGTGGCGCCGGGCACTGGACCGCCGCCTGCAGCCTTTGGGGCTGACCGAGGCGACCTGGTTGCCGTTGCTGTACATTGCAAGGGCGACGCAGCCATTGCGTCAAAAGGATCTGGCTGCACTAATGGGGCTCGATAGCTCATCGGTGGTGCGCTTGCTCGATGGTCTGCAAACGGCAGGCTATATCCAGCGTCTGGAAGGCACGGACCGGCGTGAAAAAATCATCCATCTGACAGATACCGGTAGGCAAACAGTATCCAGCGTCGAGCAGGTAGTACTTGAAGGCCGGCGCCGCTTGTTCATGGATATTGATGACGCAGACCTGGAAACAACCCGATTGGTATTGCAACAGCTTCTGGGCACGCTTGAATCGCTGGACGGCGCGCTCTGGTCCGATACAGATGGCGCCGATTCTCATGCCTGAAAAAATTATCCTGCGCGCGCCATTGTGGCTGTTGGTGCTGGTAACCTTGAGTGGCACACTGGCTATGCATATGTTCGTGCCGGCCATGCCGGATGCTGCAGCCGATCTTGGCGCGAGCATGGGCGCCATGCAAATGACGATCAGCCTGTATATTCTAGGCCTGGCTTTCGGTCAGTTGATCTATGGTCCGCTATCTGACGGGTTCGGCCGGCGGCCATTGCTCCTTGCCGGCCTGTCTATCTATGTGCTGGCCGGCGTAGCAGCCGCTTTGTCGCAAAGCGAGTCTACGCTGGTGCTGGCACGGCTGTTTCAGGCGTTGGGCGGATGCGCCGGCTTGGCGCTGGGACGGGCCATTGTGCGCGATACGGCGGCAGGCGATAGCGCCGTCAAGGACCAGGCGTTACTCAATCTGATCATGATGGCCGGGCCAGGCCTGGCTCCGTTGCTCGGGTCGTTTCTCACCCTGCATTTCGGTTGGCGAGCTGTTTTCTATGCGCTCGTATTGCTGGGTGTGATTACCTTGCTTTCGACCTGGCGAATGCTGCCGGAAACCGGTACGCCAACCGGCAAAGTGCGGCCGGCCGCTTTGGCCTCGGATTACAAATCGCTGCTGCGTTCACCTTCGTTTTTGGCCTATGCATTCGGTGGTGGCTGCGCCACAACGGCCATTTATTCCTTTATTGCCGCTGCGCCTTTCATCATTACCATGGATCTGCATCGATCTGTACAAGAGGTAGGAATATATCTGGCCCTGTTGATCGTTGGTTTGTCGGTCGGGAATGCAGCGACGCGGCAATTGATCGGTCGCTATTCGCTGGAGCGGCTGTTGATTGGCGGCAATGCGCTTAGTGTCGTTGCGGCCTTGTTGCTCCTGGCTTTAACGTTGGCCGATTTGCTCAATATCGTAAGCGTGACCGTGCTGATGTTCGTATTTGCTATCGGCGCCGGCATAGCAAGCCCGGCGGCCCTGACCAAAGGACTGAGTGTCGATCGCCACCTGATAGGCTCAGCAGCAGGCCTGTATGGTTTTACACAAATGTTGGTGGGGGCCATCTGTACGTCGCTTGTCGGGCTTGGAAACAATCCCGCGCTTACCGCATTTACGGTGCTCGCATGCACCGCTATCCTGGGTCAGGCCGGATTATGGTTTGGCATGAAACAGGACCGGCGCATGGCCCATAACGTACTGGCCTCGGATACGTCGGCGGGTCATCACTGAAGCAGTGTCCGGCAAGCGCGGGTACTGTTATGCAAAGCGGGAAGTGCGCTGCGTTTTCCCGAACAGCGCGTAACCACTCAACACCAGTAATACGACAAACAACACTAAAGCCCACAGGACATATTCAACCCCAAGCACGCTTACTTTGGCGTCCATGCAAGTGGCATAAATGCCGAATAGCCAGGGTGCCAGGCCATCAAGTCCGGTCGTTCTGGACATGAAAATATCGGCAAATGTGCGATCGCACGACACCATTTCTGATGCTACCGTATGCTGATACCACGCCGCTACGATGCCGGCGATGGACAGCGCGAAAGATAACAGCGCCATCATGCGCTTGGCTGCCCCAGGAACCAGGTTGCCCAGCAGGCAGACGCCGGCGATGACCAATAGAATGAGTCGCTGTAACACACACCACGCGCAAGGCGGCATATTGAAAACATGCTGGCTGACAAGTGCAACAGCCAATGCAAGCAGACAGAGCAGGGCAATAAGATTCAGACGAGACTGGGTCATAGAGAGGTTCTGGAGTAGGTTGAATAAATATCGGCAAACAGGCGCATGATCAGCTCATG
>JBOIGK010000463.1:0-10563 GCA_050742695.1 Advenella sp.
CAAAACGCTGCGGATGACAGGCAGCAGGTGCTCCGGGTGCTGTTCGTAGATGTCTTGTGCGCCGACGACACGCTCGGCAATCCACGGCCCCTGGTACAGCAGGTTTGCGACCGCGTCCAATGTCTCGAAAGAGATGTCAGCCACCTGGCTTGTTTGTTCACGCAGTTGCGTCAAATAGTCGCAGAACGCCGCTTCATAGCCGGACGATAGTTTTCTGTCTGCAGGGGAGGCAATGCGCAGCGTATGCAAGGGTTTATGCGGGCCAGTGAGTGGGCGAGCGCTGCCATAGGTGTCCACGCCGTCTGTGCCTTCCATGATTGCCAAGATGGTGGCACTGTCGACTACGGAGGTGGCAAGCACGCCAATGCAGTCCAAAGTGCGGCATGCTCGCACCAAACCTGTGCAACTGACGGCGCCAGGTGTTGGCTTCAACCCCACAATTTGGTTGAACCCCGCAGGCACTCGACCTGAGCCTGCGGTGTCCGTTGACAATGCAAACGGTACCAATCCGCGTGCGACGACAGATGCCGAACCAGAACTTGAACCGCCCGAGATCAATTCCGGGTCAAAGACATTTGGCACGATTCCATAAGGGGAGCGTGTTCCCACCAACCCCGTGGCGAACTGGTCCAGGTTGGTTTTACCCAGGACAATGGCGCCTGCCTCTCTGAGTTGTTTGACCACATATGCATCTGTGCTGGCAGTATAAGCAAATGCTTCGCATGCTGCGGTCGTGCGAAAGCCGGCAACGTCAATATTGTCTTTGACGGCAAAGGGGATGCCATATAGAGCAAGATGCTCCCTGCCACATGTTTTTTCCAGTGCTTTAAGGTTGGAAATTTGCTGGCGCAGCTGGGCCTCAGTGGCAATGCTGATCCAGGCCGGATCATTGTCCGAGCAGGCGAGCCGTTGTTGCTCCAGCAGTTCTGCCGGACAGGCACCGTTATCGTACGCAAGCTTCCAGCCTTCGAGTGAACTAATCTGCATGATGAATACCTTGATGTATACTATATAGCTACAATCAAGCAAATTTCATGCCGATTTTGGTCGATTCGATATCATTTCATAAAAAAATCGACATTTGCTCGCAAGACCGTGAACCGCCGGCGCTGACACAGGAGGCGGGCGCTTGTGAGACAGCCTTTATGCCGTTCGCCCGGCGCAATTCATCGCTGTGAGTGCAATATCCGCCGTCGCGAGCAGTATTCAGCCACCCAGATAGGCCCGGCGGATATCCGGGTTTGCAAGCATCTCGCTGGACTGTCCATGCATCACGACGCGGCCTGTTTCCAGCAGGTACGAGCGGTCGCTGAGCTCCAGCGCGGCGTACGCATTCTGTTCCACCATCAATACGGTCGTTCCTGACGCCCTGATGTCCACCACCAGTTGAAAGACCTGCTCCACGAAATTGGGTGCCAGCCCCAGCGAAGGTTCGTCGAACATGATGAGTCGGGGGCGGGACATGAGTGCGCGTGCGATCGCCAGCATCTGTTGCTCGCCGCCCGAGAGCGTGCCCGCAGGCTGTGCCAGACGCTCGCGCAAACGCGGGAACTGATCCAGCATCCTTTCCAGATCGTCACGTACACGCTGCCTGTCCTTGCGCCGGAACGCGCCCATTTCCAGGTTTTCGCGCACAGTTAGTTGCGGAAACACTCTGCGCCCTTCCGGGGCGTGGGCAATGCCACGTTCGATGATGTCTTGCGGGCGGCCTCGTTCTATCGGGTGGCCGTCGAAGGTGATGCGACCGCTGACGACAGGTTCCAGGCCACTGATCGCGCGAAGGGTACTGGATTTGCCCGCACCATTGGCGCCGATCAGCGTGACAAACTCCCCTTCGCTGACGTGGAGGGAAACCTTGTCCACAGCGATAGTGGACCCATAGTGAACATTAATATTTTCAAGCTTGAGCACGTTTTAATCCTGATCCAAGGTAGGCGCGTATGACTTCGGGGTGCTTTTGAATGACCGGTGGAGGGCCGTCGGCAATTCGCTGGCCTTGATTGAGCACCACGATATAGTCCGAGATGGACATCACCATGTGCATGTCGTGTTCGACCAGCAGCACCGTGATACCACGCTCGCCGATTTTTCTGATCATGGTCTTGAACAGGTCGGTCTCCGACGGATTCAATCCCGCGGCGGGTTCGTCAAGCAGCAGCAGGCGGGGTTTGGCCGATAGCGCGATACCGACGCCCAGAAGCCGTTGTTCGCCGTATGACAGGGTCGAGGCAAGATCGTTGGCGCGGTATTCCAGGCCGAGGAACGCGAGCAGTTCTTCCGCAGCGGCACGCAAGGCGGCTTCCTCACGTCTGAAGCCTGGCAGGCGCAAAATGGCGCCGACCAGGCCAGACTTGCCTTGCATATGCAGGGCGGTGAGCAGATTGTCGAACACCGTGCATTGGTTGAACACGCTGGTGCGTTGAAAGCTGCGCACCAGACCACGCTGGGCGATCTCTTCCGGACTGCGTCCTACAATGTTCTCGCCAAATAGCGAGACAGTGCCGCTGGTCGGCCGCATGTAGCCCGAGATGACGTTGAAGGCGGTGGTCTTGCCCGCACCGTTCGGTCCGATCAGGCTGACGATCTGGCCGGGATGCACTTCGAAACTCAGATCGTTCAGTGCGACCAGGCCGGAGATACGCACGGTTACGCCAGTCAGCGATAACACCGGTGCCTGGTTGCTCGCCGGCGGGGACGTCAGGGCAGAGGTCATGATGAGGCTCCTCGGGTAATGGGACGCGTGTCGGCTGGCATGGGCGAGCGGCGACGAGGGCGTTGCAGCAGGTTGTGAAATGCCGGCACGATGCCACGTGGCAGAAAGAGCAAGATGAGAATCATCAGGGCGCCATACAGTATCCATTGCACTTCGGGTGCAACGACACCGCGCAGGACTTCGGGTAGCAGCCCGAAAATCAGGCCACCCACAACAGGGCCTGCCAGCGTCCCTTTGCCGCCCACGATAACCATGATCACCATGGTGATGGTGTAAATGAAAAGAAAGACATCGGGGTCGATGATCCTGACGGTATGCGCGTACAGTCCGCCAGCGGCACCGGCGATCGCCGCCGAGATGACCGAGATGATCGCCAGATAGCGGGTGACCGGGATACCAACGGAGCGTGCCAGCGTTTCGTTCTCGCGCAAGGCGATAACGGCACGGCCGGTCCGGCTGTGCACCAGTCCGGCAACCAGCAGATAGGCGATCACGCCGACGGCCAGCACCAGCAAATAGGTCGAGGCCTTGCTGACAAGCTGGATCACGCCTTCACCTGGCACCCACAAGGTCAGAGGCGGAATGGAAGTCAGCGCCATGGGGCCTTCGGTGAGGTCGACCCAGTTCAGCGCCAGCATGCGCATCACCTGGGCAAAACTGATGGTGACAATCACGAAATAGGCACCGCGCACGCGAAAGGCAAGCCTGCCCACCAGCCAGCCAAACAGGCCGGCAATCACCATCCCGCTAAGGAACGCCACCCATACGGGTTTAGGGTCGACCACCAATGGCGAACCCAGCCCCAGGTCGACGTCGAAGCCCAGAGCGAGCAGGGAGCTGGCATAGGCGCCGATGCCGAAGAATGCGGCATGGCCCAGGCTCAGTTGTCCGGTAAAGCCCAGCAGCAGGTTCAGGCTGATGGCGGCGATGATCATGATCCCGGCGGCGGCCATGACTGACAGAAGATACGGGTCAGGAAAAAACAGCGGAACCAGTGCCAGCAGGATCGTACAGACGATGAATGTCAGAATTTTCATGGTCAGCCCACCCTTTCCTTGATGGCGAACAGGCCTTGGGGACGCACGATCATGACGAACAGGATCACCAGAAAACCAAGTGCGTCCCGGTAGGCGGTTGAGATGTAGCCAGCGCCGAATTCCTCGATCATGGCGAGCGCGAATCCGCCTACTGCCGCGCCGGCGAGGTTGCCCAGTCCGCCGAGAATGACGATGGCAAACGCCTTCAGGCTGGCCAGGTCGCCCATGGTCGGGCTGACAACGAATACGGGCGCCAGCAGCGCGCCGGTAATGGCCGCAAGGCTGGATCCGAGCGCGAAAGTGAGGGTGTAGACGCGTGAGATGTTGACGCCGACGATGCGTGCCGCATCTTTGTCCTGGAAGGTGGCGCGCATTGCCATCCCCAATCGTGATCGTTCGATCACGCAATAGAACACTACCAGCAGGAATGCCGCTGCGCACAGGACGAACAGCCTGATGGGCGAAAGCGCGATATTGCCAAGCATCAGCGACTCCTGAGAGAAGGGAGTGGGCACCGTTTTGGCTACGCCGCTCCAGAGCAGCAGTTCGGTATTTTGCATCACGATCATCACGCCAATCATGATCAGCATGACTTCGTCGATGTTCTCGAGTTTGCATCGTCGCAGCAGCAGAAATTCAATGGCCCAGCCAAAGAGAAAGCCGATCACGGCGGCCAGCAATAAGCTGCTGAAGTAGTCGATGTTCAGCAACGATACCATGGCGTAGGCCACATAAGCGCCTAGCGCGTAGAATTCGCCATGAGCGAAATTGACGATGCGCATGATCCCGAAGATCAGCGTGAGGCCGATACCCAGGAGGGCATAAGTTGCCCCCAGCACCAGGCCATTGACGCCGTGTTGTAGAAATTGGTCCAAGTTGCTCTCCGTAGCTTGCGCCTGTGGCGCGGCTGTTGTGGCGAGGGCACCGTGCCCCCGTCACATTCTGGCTTTTTACTGCATTGCAGTGACGTTGCCGTCCTTCAGTTCCACGATGTAGATGTTCGGCGCGTTCTGCCCGCTTTCTTTGCCGCTCGGGCCGTCTTTTTGGAAGGCGATGTCGCCGTTTACGCCTTTCACTTTGGTGTCCCAGAGCGCATCGCGGATGGCTTTGGGTTCGGCTTTGCCGGCTTTTTCGATGGCGGCGGCAATGGTCAGGATGGCGTCATAGCCGCGGAAGCCTTCGGTCGAGCCTGGAAAGGGATATTTTTTGTCTTTCCAGCCGTCCATGTAGGCCTTGGCGATTTCAGGATGCAAGGCTTGCTCGGCCGTCCAGGGAGAGAAGAACAGCAGATGGGTGCTGACGTAGCCTTTGGGGCCGGGATTGGCGATTAACTGTTCGGGAAACGAGCCACCGGTCGTGATGATGCGCTTGGTGACCCGTTGTTCGGCCGCTTGCCGGATGGCCAGTGTCAATTGCTCAACGCCCGAAGTGACGATAATGGTGTCGCTGTCCGAATTGCGGATGGCCGCCAGCTGCGCTGAAAGATCCGTTGCATCCGGAGATACGGTTTCTGCACGGCCCACTTCGATGCCGTGTTCCTTGAAGACACCGCGGAACGCGTTGGCTGCACCCAGGCCCCAGTCGTTGTTCACGGACAGGAAGTCGACCTTCTTGATGGCCGGTTTGAATGACGACAACTTCTTGGCAAAGGCCAGCGCTTCCATATGCGAGGTTGGGCTGATGCGAAAGACCCAAGGGTTGCCGGCGGTGGTGATTTTGGAGGAAGAGGCAGTCTCTACCACCATTGGTACGCCATATTCTTCGAGCTTGGGCATCGTGGCCAGGGTGAACGTTGAGCCCCATGCGCCCATCATGACCGGCACTTTGTCTCGCAGGATCAGTTTTTCGGCTGTGTTTACCGCTTCGCGTGGGTTGGACTTGTTATCCTCCACAATCAATTGAATGGGTTTGCCCAGGACACCGCCACGCGCGTTGATGTGCTCAGCCGCCAGGCGTGCGCCGTTGGTTACGTAGGTGCCCGACGCTGCCACCACGCCGGTCAGAGGCTGTGATATGCCAATCTTGATGGTTTCTTGCGCCAGGGCGGGCGCTGAGCACAGCGCGCTGAAAGCGAGCAGGGTCAGAAGTCGATTCTTATTGAACATGAAGAGCTCCAGATGAATGATGATGGAAGGGCATTTGGTTAAAGTGGGCGTCAAATTCGGGTCTGTTGATACTTAAAATCACGGTAATCGCCGGAACGTATTGGCGGATACTTGGCTTGCCCTTCAGGAGCGACGCATTCGATGAGCGCATCGTAATTTGGGTGATGGAAGAACGCGATGGAAATCCGGGCGCTTCGCTGTGATCCTGCCGGCGGGTTGACAACCCGATGGCTGTTAGATACCCAGCGGTCGTTGGTCCAGCGCATCAACAGGTCACCAATGTTGACGACGAACGTGTCCGGATCCGTTTCTACCCCGACCCAGTTGCCGGACCGGGTTTGCACTTGCAGGCCGCCAGGCGTGTTCTCCCCGTTCAGGATGGTAAGCAGGCCATAATCGGTATGTGCGCCTGCGCGTAGTTGGCCAGGTTCGGGCGGAAAGGTTTGGGCGGGATAATGGTTGATTCGCATTGCGGTGATGTGGCGATCAATCTTGTCCTGAAAGAATTGCTCTTGCAGGCCAAGGCCAAGCGCGGCAAGCTTCATCATGTCTTCGGTCAGTGCCGAGAGGGCGGCGTAGTACTGGGCCGCCGTGTCGCGCCAGGCCGCGGGGGTGTCTGGCCATAGATTCGGAATGAAATAGCGTTGGCCTTCACCCTCGGTGAAGTACGGTTCGGTTGGCCACGATTCGCGGCCAAAGTGATAATACTCCTTGATGTCTGCCGGTGCGGTCTGGGTATTGCCCAGTGCCAGCGACTCGAAGCCCAGGCCGCGGTAACCGCGCGGTGTGCCAGCTTTTGCCGGTGCGGCGCGGCGCTTGGCCTGCAGCGGCAGGTTGAAAAATGTATAGGCCTGTTCTCGCAGGGTGTGAATGAGACGAGGATCCACACCATGGCCGGTGATGGTAAAGAAGCCGATTTCGCGGCAGATCTCATCGATACGCCTGCCAATGCGCAGGCGATCCTCGGCCGAGCCGTTGCGGGCCGGTGCAAGATCAATGACGGGAATGCTGACCAATGCCATGAAGCGTCTCCTGGGTAGTACTTAGTGGTAATAGGCGCCACCGTCGACCACGAGGGTCTGGCCGGTGATAAAGCGTGAGCCCTCGCCTGCGAAGAACGCGACGGCACCCACAAGGTCTTCCGGGTACATGTCACGCGCAAGCACGCGGTTCTTCAGTGAGGGGGCCTTGACACCTTCGACCAGCGCAGGATTGCCGCCGACGTTGTCGCTGAGCGTGAAGCCTGGTGCCACACTGTTGACGAGCACATTGTGCGCACCCAATTCTGTGGCCAGGGCCCGCGTCAGCGAGATGACGGCGCCTTTGCTGGCTACGTAGTGCGCCATCAACGGGTTTCCCTTAAAGGCGACGCCGGATGAGATGTTGATGATGCGACCACCCCCGGCGCGTTTGAAGGCCGGCGTCGCCGCTTTGCAGCACATGAACAGGCCGACGACATTGACCTCAAGCACGTGACGCCATTCGGCAGTCGTCAATGTGTCGAATGGTTTGGGTTCCAGGGATGAGTAAATGCCGGCGTTGTTCACCAGGACGTCGACACGGCCCAGTCGTGCTTCGGTATCGGCGATCATAGCGATGACCTGGGCTTCGATGGCGACGTCGACAGACATGCCGATGACGGGCAGGCCTTGCGCCGATAAGGCGTCGGCACGGGCTTGCGCGTCCGCGCGGTCGGCGATCACAACTGCCGCGCCCTCACGGGCCAGATGTTCGACAATGGCATGGCCGATGCCGCTGGCTCCGCCAGTAACGATAATGACTCGGTCTTTGACGCTCATGATTGGGCTCCGACGACGGTGTCCGGCTCGAACAGATGGATCGGTGGAAGGTAGAAACCGCGGCCCAGCAGCCCATCCTGGCCGCTGGCATCAAGCAGGGCAAGGTGGATAATCGGTGCAATGCCGTGCTGTGTGATAAGCACGGGCGACACCAGCCCCGTTCTGTCTAACAGTAGCTCAGGCCGCTGTGCCCAATCGACGGGCAACAGCGTCTGCCAGTCTTGCTGCAGAGTGGGGGCGTGTTGCAGTGCCTGGCCGCCCAGTCCGCAGAAGTCTACGACGGCGCTGTCGCCAATAGCGCCTAAGGCAGTCAGACCAGCCTTGCCATCAAAGCGATGGCCCGTGGGCGGATCGGCGGGGCAGGTGCGCCACTGTGTGCTGGCAGCCAATCGCAGTCCAAACGAGACGCCGTTGCCGCCGACGCAGGCCACTTCGCCACCACGAGCGGCGAGCGCCCAGGCGCTGGCTGCCATGATGAGAGGTAGTACAAAGCCCTGGTTGCTGGCCAACTGTTCGGTCAGGCCGGGGGAGGAGGTGAGCGCGTGTACCATGGCCGCATTTGCGGCGGCTGTGCGTGAATGACATTCATCGCCCTGCGCGAGCGCTGCGGCGATGACGCTTCCCACGTGCAGCGGCTGGGAGGCCAGGATGTTATTGAGCTCATCCAGGGCTATATCGGCCAGCGTACGCATTGTTTCAGCACCTTGCGAGTCGGCGCTTCCGAATCGCAAGGCTGGCGGCGGCCCCTCTGCCAGGGGAGCATAGCGTACGTGCATGCTGTCACCCACGATCATCACGGGCATGCGGTTGGAGACCACCTGCGCCAGCGGCGTGACTACCCCATGTTCCTGGGCCGGTTCGAGTTGATATACAGCGCTGTCCAACAGTGCCAGACCAGCTGCGAGGTCGACGGCTGCTCCTTCGAAGATCAGGGCCTGTGCTGCCGCGTGCCGTACAGGTGCTGGCACGGGTTGCCCCGCGAACGGCGGGCCGGCATGTAGCAATACGTGCGGATCCAGCGCCGGCAGAACATCGCATAAGCGGCGCACGCCAGACCACAGGGCACCCTGGTAAGGATTCACGTGGGCTTCGATTGGTCGTAAGGGCAGGCAAGTCGTGTTTGGGGTCATGATTGTTTCTCGAACAGTCGGCGCCAATAATCTTTGAGCATTGCGCCCAGTAGTGCGAACCCATTCAAGGCAGGCGCCTCCGACGATCGGTTGATCGGCGGTTCATGCGGTGTGGCGGACGCTGCCTCGGGCGGGTTGGTCGTTACGTCGCTCAAGGGGGCAGCCGTAGCAGGTACGACGACCGCTGATTCGGTGATCCTGTTCTGAAGATTGGCGGCAAATTGCCTGGTGAGTTGATCGGCAAGTCCACGTACAATGCCTTCACGGCTAAATTGTGCCAGCGAGCCGGTGATTGTGAAGTTAACCGTCACATTTACCTGCGTGCCTTCGGGCGCGGGTTTGACGGTGAAACCGGCCTCACCTTTGACCCGGCTATTGGTCTTGCTATCTGCGGCCTGGCCACTGATCGCCCCGGTGTGGGTCGCCTCGTCCAGCGCCAGGGCACCTTCTCCGGAAAATGCGGCGACGATGGGCCCGAGCTTTACTTTGAACAGCAAAGGCAGCCGACCGTCTTGGACCGGGCCGCGCAAGGACGCGCCGGGTAAGCAGGACACCAGCAGTTGCGGATCATGGAAAGCCGCCCACACGTGTTCGGGCGCGACGGCTACGGTAATGGACTGTTCAAGCTGCATTCGGGATCTCCTGCCGTGGGTAGGTCCTGAGCATCTCGGCGATGGCTCGCACGATGCCTTGATAGCCGGTACAGCGGCACAGGTTGCCGGCCAATTCTTCACGGATCCGGTTTTCATCGGCGTTGGGCAGGCGACGGACGATGTCGCGCGCCGTCATCAACATGCCTGGGGTGCAGTAACCGCATTGCAGGGCATGATGGGCGGAGAACAATTGGCGTAGCGCGATGGTCAGCGGGTCGTCGTCCAATGCCTCCAGGGTCGTGACCGATTTGCCTTCGAAGCGCTGTGCGGCTTGCAGGC
Source organism: Advenella sp. (assembly GCA_050742695.1). Classification (GTDB taxonomy): domain Bacteria; phylum Pseudomonadota; class Gammaproteobacteria; order Burkholderiales; family Burkholderiaceae_B; genus Advenella. The sequence goes on from JBOIGK010000463.1 coordinate 9,717, forward strand.
AGGCGCGTTGGGGGGCGCCATCCACTTCGACGGTGCAGGCGCCGCACACGCCGTGCTCACAGCCAATGTGGGTGGCGGTGAGACCGCAATGATCGCGCAGCGCATCGGCCAGATGCGTCCGCTGCTCGCACTGTATGTGATAGTGCTGGCCGTTGACAGTCAAGGTTACTGGGTGCTCCTTGACTGCAGGAAATGCTATGGGCAAGGTCATTGTGTTTCTCCAATATCGGCCAGCACGCGGGCCAATAGATCGGCGTGCAGGGCCTGGGATGTGGTCGGCAGCTGCAAGTCAGCGCTTGCCAGGAACGCGGCGCGCGTGCGTGGATCAGCCAGTTCACGAAACAGACCGTCACGTTCGACCAGATGGGGCGTGCCATCCAGGGCGCCAAATACCAGCCGTTCCACTCCCCGGTCTGGATCAAGCAAGCCGGCCACGATAGCCATGGCAAACTCGCCAACCTTGCGGCAGTGTTTGCGATACGACCAGCGCGCAGATGGACTGAACGCGGGGATGTGGATGCGCGCCAGAATTTCTGCTGGCCGCAAATCCGGCTCGAACGCCGACGTCATGAACTGTGCGGCCGGGATGAGCCGGGTCCCCTCCGGAGCGGTTGTTTCACACTGTGCGCCGACCGCGGTCATCGCGGTCATCCAGTCGGCCGCAGGGTCGGCATGGCACAGACTACCGCCCAGCGTGCCGCGATTGCGGACGGCACGATAAGCAATGCCGCGTGCGACATGTGCCAGCATTCCCTGGGTCACGTCAGGCACCTGCTCGTCTTCGATTTCGGCATGGGTGGTCATGGCGCCTAACAGGAGTTCGCCTTCTACGACCTCTGCCTTACGC
>JBOIGK010000464.1:0-2838 GCA_050742695.1 Advenella sp.
GCATGAATACTGCCCAAATGAGCAGCCCAGTAAAAGGCTTCCATCTGACTTAGGGTAATCCTCATGATAAGAAATATCTCTCAAGTAAGGGGGATTTTTGATTATTGTGAGCGCAAGACTGCGTGATATTCTGCTCGTGACTTGATGGCGTTTTCTATGACGCTCCGAATTTTTATCCACTTATATTATCACGATTAGCATGTACCTGATTCATCCAATGCCACAACCTATTTCCGCGCAAGACCTGGCACTACTGAAGCGCGCCGAACCAGCTACGGTGGGACATTTTCGTACCGTCGGATTCATGGACTCCGGTATTCGAGCCCACGTACCGGACCGGCGAATCGTCGGCACTGCCGTGACTGTCCGGATGCCAGGAACGGACGGAGGAATTTTGCATCACGCCATGGGTTGCGCACGTCCAGGTGACGTGTTGATCATCGACCGTTGCGGTGAAACGGTCACCGCTGCATTTGGCGGCGCCATGGCCTACGCTGCGAGTCAGGCGGGTGTCGCAGCATTAATCGTCGACGGTTGTGTTACTGACCTGGGAGAACTGAGAGAACATGGCGTGCCTGTATGGTCGCGGGGGCCCTCTATTGTTACCACGCGGGTGCTGGGTCAAGACGGGGAATTTTGCCGCCCCGTCAGTTGCGGTGGTGTGCCGGTGCATCCGGGAGATGCCATATTGGCCGATGAGAACGGCGTGCTAGTGTTGCCGCGCGAGCAGATATGTTCGGCAGCGCAACAGGCTATCGCGTTTCAGGAACAAGAGAAACATACATTGGCACGACTGCGTGCTGGAGAGAAATTTCCCGATATTGTCGGATCACGTGCCGCTATCGAGAAAAACATCCTGGCAGTCGTCGATTGAGATTTCATTTTTTAGCATTTTTCAGAGGAGAGAAACTTATGAGAAAAATAATATTCGCGCTTGTCATGGCTTCGTCTGGCATGTATGCACTTGCCCAGGATCTACCCAAAACCCATTTTAAAGTAGTTGGCGGAGGAAGCCACAACTACACGTTCGGATCAACCGAGAAACCGTTCTGGGAGAAGACACTACCGCAAGCATCGGGTGGCCAGATCACGGCGGATCTAAGTGGTTTGTCTGAAAGCGGGCTTAAGGGGCCCGAAGTCGTAAGACTGATGCGGGTAGGCGCAATCGATATCGGCATGGGCGTGTTCGCTTACGTTAGTAGTGATGATGCGTCGTTCGAGGGTGTGGATTTACCCGGTATGGCATCAGACGTCGACAGTGCGCATAAGATCGCCCAGGCTTATCGGCCTGTACTGGACAAGCGGATGCGGGAACGACACGGCATCAAATTGCTTGCGACGGCGTCCTACACGGCACAGGTATTTTTCTGCCGAGAACCCGTAAAGCAGCTGAGCGATCTCAAAGGCAAGAAGGTGCGTACGCGTGGTCGAAATATGGCTGATTATGTGAGCGCTTTGGGGGCTAATCCAGTCACTCTGCCGTTTGCAGAGGTCGTTACCGCTCTGCAGACTGGCGTCATCGATTGCGCCGTAACCGGAATCGGTTCGGGTAACGCGGCAAAATGGTTTGAGGTGGCAAATAACCTCTATAACCTGCCGATAGACTGGTCTGTAGGATTTTATGGAATTGGTCTGAAGCGTTGGCAAAAACTCGATCCTGCGGTCCAGACGTTATTACAGGAACAAGCGCTGGTGCTGGAGGATCGGTTCTGGGCGGAGACCAAGCGGGAGAATGACTTTGCCCTTGCATGCAATACCGGGCAAGGGGAATGCCAGATTCATGAGAAAGCCCATATGACAGCCGCTGCTCCGACCGTACAGGAACAGGAGGGCTTGCGTGAAGTTGCGCAAAAAGTGGCGCAGGCGTGGGGTGAGCGTTGTGGCACGGAATGCGTACAACAATGGAATGAAACGGCCGGAAAGGCAGCCGGAATCACCATACGTTAAGCGGGCATAACAATATAAAGGGTCTTGAATATGGAACTGCAAACGTTAGCGCCCAAGCGCATGCTGGACAAAGTCGCCGGTGTCGGTGCATGGATAGGGGGAGCCTGCCTGTTAATTTCATCGATGCTAATTGTGATCGATCTGGTCATGCGAAAGTGGCTAGGCTGGTCGATCGGCGGGTCCGATGAAATTGCCGGATACGTCTTGGCAATAGTCAGTGCTTGGGCATTTCCGATCACGCTGCTGCGCCGCTCCCACATTCGGGTGGACGTCATTTATACCCATTTGTCACGCCGGGCACGCATCGGGCTGGACCTGTTTGCATTGTTATGCATGGGTGTTTTTGTCGCAGTATTAACTTATCACGCATGGCATGTTTTGGCCGACTCGATTTCCTTCAATGCAGTATCGAATACGCCGCTGCAGGTGCCGCAGTGGATTCCCCAATCGCTGTGGTTCGCTGGGTATGTGTTCTTCTTGGTCACTATTGTGGTCTTGATAGCCTGCGCCAGTTATCTGCTTATTAAGCATAGGCCGCGCGAGGTCAGTGCATTGATCGACATCAACTCGGTAGAAGAAGAAATCAATGAAGAGCTGGTCCTTGAAAAAGGCCTGAGTACAACCAACCAGGCTTTGGCCACCGTGGAGAAATAAGTCATGCTGTCTTTTACCGTTCTTCTTTTATTGGGTCTGCTCGCAATGAGTGTGACCGCGGCCGCTACGGTGGGGGTGTTGGGTTTGACGCTCTCGGAGTTATTTTCACCACTGCCTTTGAGCAATGCTATCGGAGAATTTGCTTGGGGCTCCAGCGCTGAGTTACTGCTGGTCGCCATACCGCGTTACGTGTTGATGGGCGAACTACTCGTTTGTTCGGGCATTGCTGGCCGGATG
>JBOIGK010000465.1:0-4359 GCA_050742695.1 Advenella sp.
ACCGCATTGCGCGGGAAAAATTCCCGAAACTCCGAATACAACTGGGCTGCCAGTGTCTTGTTCGGGGCCAGCACCAGCGCCGGACGGCCCAGACGGGCGATAACATTGGCCATGGTGAAGGTTTTGCCCGATCCGGTGACGCCAAGCAGTGTCTGGTACATCAGGCCGTCTTCGATCCCTTGGGTCAGGGCGTCGATTGCAGCGGGCTGGTCGCCCGCAGGCGGATATGGCTGGTATAACTGAAACGGGCTGTCGGCAAATTCGATAAATCCGGCTTCGCTCATAGATTGTGCATCCAGGGGTTAATTTGGCACTGATTTAGGCGTACAATCGTCCATTATCCACTTTATTTGACCTTCCCTGCAACCTTACTTCTGTATATAACGATGACCACTCTTTTCAATGCCGTCGAGCTCGCCCCCCGTGATCCCATTCTGGGTTTGAATGAACAGTACAATGCTGATACCCGTGATACCAAGGTAAATCTGGGTGTGGGCGTGTATTACGATGACAACGGCAAGATTCCACTGCTCAAGGCAGTTCAGGAAGCCGAAAAACAGCGCGTCCAGGCACACGCAGCACGCGGCTACCTGCCCATTGAAGGCATCGGCAATTACAACAAGGGAGCGCAGGAACTGCTCTTCGGCAAGGAGTCAGCCGTCATTACTGAAGGCCGCGCCCTCACCTTCCAGGCCCTGGGCGGTACAGGCGCACTCAAAATTGGCGCCGACTTCCTGAAACAGCTGCAACCGGATGCAACCGTTTATATCAGCGACCCGAGTTGGGAAAACCACCGCGCGCTGTTCGAACGCGCCGGTTTCGACGTGCAAACCTATAGTTATTATGATGCGGCTACTCACGGTCTGAATTTTGACGGATTCGCGGCCGCGGTCAAAGCCATGCCGCAAGGGTCCATCATCGTGCTGCATGCGTGCTGCCATAACCCGACCGGCGTCGACCCGACCCTGGAACAGTGGCAGCAGATCGCCACCCTGGTCAAGGAGCGCAACCTGGTGCCGTTCCTTGACATCGCTTATCAGGGTTTTGGCGAAGGCCTGCAGGAAGACGCCGCTGTGGTGCGCCTGTTCGCCGATCTTGGCATGTCCATGTTCATCAGCTCCTCGTTCTCCAAATCCTTCTCTCTGTATGGCGAACGTGTGGGCGCGCTCACAGTTGTGACGACCAGCAAGGATGAGGCCACGCGTGTCCTGAGTCAGATCAAGCGGGTTATCCGCACCAACTATTCCAACCCGCCTACCCATGGCGGAATGGTGGTGGCGCAGATCCTGAATACGCCGGAATTGTTCGCCCAGTGGGAAAGCGAACTGGCGCAGATGCGCGAACGCATTCGCGATATGCGCAAGCAGCTCACAGACAAACTGAATGCCGCTGGTGTCAAACAGGACTTCAGTTTCGTTATGTCCCAGCGCGGCATGTTCTCCTATTCAGGCCTGACCAAAGAGCAGGTAGAGCGCCTGCGCAACGAGCACGGCATTTATGCGGTCAACAGCGGTCGGATCTGCGTTGCTGCGCTCAATAGCCGCAATATTGACAGCGTGGTAAAGGCGATCGCCGCCGTACTGTAATCAGTGGCGACGCAAATCCGCGGCCTGCGGGCAATTTGTCAATGAAAACGCTTGCCAACCGCCGGTGAATGCGTCAGAATACGGACTTTATATACATACAGTCCGTTTTTTTATCTGTCTCTTTCATTACGGGGAATCATGAGCCTGAAACTTACCGCGCGTCAGCAGGAAATTTTGAATCTGATCAAAGCCGCCGTGGACCGTACCGGCTTTCCGCCAACCCGTGCAGAGATTGCCGCGGCGCTGGGATTCAAATCGCCCAATGCTGCGGAAGATCATTTGCGGGCGCTTGCTCGCAAAGGGGCTATTACGCTTACAGCGGGCGCCTCGCGCGGTATCCGTCTTGTCGAAGATGCCGAATCGGCAGCAGCAGGCTCGCCGTCCGGCAGTGTGCCAGCCAGTGCCGGCGTTTCTCTGGCAGACAGTCTGCGTCAGCTGATATTGCCTGTGGTTGGCAAGGTGGCCGCCGGTAGCCCTATCCTGGCCACTGAACATATCCATCGCGAACTCTCGGTAGACCCGTCTCTCTTCGAACAGCAGCCGGATTATCTGCTCACCGTCAAGGGGCAGAGTATGCAAAACATCGGCATCATGGATGGCGATCTGCTGGCCGTAAAACGCTCGCCGGACGCACGCAACGGCCAAATCGTCGTTGCCCGCATCGATGATGAAGTAACGGTCAAGCGCTTTAACCGCCGGGGTCGTATTATCGAACTGCTGCCGGAAAACGACGATTTCTCCCCCATTGTCGTCTCAGATGAAAATGATTTTGCCATCGAAGGGATTGCAGTCGGCCTCATCAGGCCGCATAATCTGCACTGATTCCCTTTCGGTGCAGTTATGAATGCCTGGCAGTACTTCAAAAAAGACTTTTCAACGTCGGCGTCCATTGCAGGGCTGATTACCGTCCTGGTTTCCCTGACCGGGCCAGTAGCCATTATTATTCAGGCGGCAAAGGCTGGCGGACTCAGCCAGATGCAACTCACAAGCTGGATCTGGGCCATGTCCATCACCAGCGGCGTATGCGGCCTCTGGCTCAGTATCCGCTATCGCACGCCCATCGTCTGCGCTTTTTCCACCGGCGGCGCAGCGCTGCTTATCGATGCCCTTCCCCAATATTCCTACAACGATATTATTGGCGCGTATATATTTGCCGCGCTGCTGGTTGTGTTGCTGGGCATCAGCGGCCTGTTTTCCCGCCTGATGCAGCATGTGCCCCGCAGCATCGTCTCGGGCATGCTGGCCGGCATCCTATTTGCATTCGGCGCTCACCTGTTTGTATCACTGCAACAGGCGCCCGCGCTGGTGTTGCCGATCATTCTGGCGTACCTGGTCATCAAGCGTACCATTCCACGCTATGCGGTACTGGCGGCACTGCTTACCGGTATCGCGGTATGCGTCGCGCTGGGTCAGCTCAATACGCAGGTGCTCAGCTTCAGCCTGGTGGTCCCTGAGTTTACGATCCCGGGCCTGTCAATCCCGGCGCTTGTAGGGGTCGGCATTCCACTGGCCTTTGTTGCACTGGCCTCGCAATACGCACCGGGCGTTGCCGTCCTGCAGTCCAGTGGATATCACCATACGCCGATCTCCCCGCTTATTACCACCACTGGCATCTCGACCATTCTGTTTGCCCCTTTTGGCCTGCACGGCACTACGCTGGCCGCGATCACTGCTGCAATATGTACCGGCCCGGAATGCCATCCCGATCCGCAACGACGTTATGTGGCAGGCATTGTGTGCGGCGCATTCTATATATTTTTCGGTTTGTTTGCGACCGTGGTGACCACGCTATTTATTGCCATACCGGAAACATTTGTTGCCTCCCTGGCCGGCCTGGCTTTGCTGGGCGCCCTCTCGTCGGGACTGGCCGGCGCCATGGCCGAGGAATCAGAACGCGAGGCCGGCGTCATCACGTTTCTGATGACAGCATCCGGCGTCTCGTTCTTTGGCGTCGGGTCCGCATTCTGGGGCCTGATTGCCGGCGTGGCAGCGTATGCCATTCTGGTGTGGCGGCGTAAACCGCGCAAAGCAGCGGCATAATGCGACCAGCTTATCACCCGGATATTGGCTGCCTTCTGGGTACTGGCCGCTATCTCATTACATCAATTGGGCACGGCACTGATTATACTGGGCCGTGTAACGCGCCGCCCGCTCCCTGACAATTTCGGCCGTACGCATGAGCCAGGCCTTAGCCTGATAGCTTTGGTTGCGATAGCCACTCCAACCCTCATGATAATTCAGGTACTGTCCGTAGGCGTCCCATTTGGATGTGCCGTTAAGCACCTGTGCTTTGGACATATACCAACCCATGAAATCCAGTGCATCTTCCAAGCTGTCGCGACTGGCGCTCTGGCCGGTTTCGCGCTCGTAATCGCCCCAAACCTCGTCTTTGGCCTGGGCATATCCATAGGCTGAACTGACCCGCCCCCAGGGAATAAACCACAGCAAATAGTTTTTGGGAGGCTTGGCATCGTGCCGATACGACGATTCCTGATACATCATGGCAAAGGGCACCGGAATCGGTACGCCCCATTTGTTCTGCATGGCCAGCGCCGCAGTGTGCCACTGCGGTTTTTCCTGAAATATCGCGCACAGATCTTCCGCATTTTTGGGCGGTGCTGTAGAGCAACCAGCCAGTGTTACAGCACCGGCCAGCATGCCGATTGTAAATATTGTTTTCAATTGCAGCATGGGTTAATTACCTTAATCGCCTATTTGCAAATATTGTAAAGAATATGTTCTTGAATCGGAAAAAAATCATCTAGAATGGGCA
>JBOIGK010000466.1:0-5638 GCA_050742695.1 Advenella sp.
ATCTTCTGCAGACTGTTGTAGCGCCGCGCGTGCTCGCCTTTGGCGAAACGAAGGCGCGCATGGTCTACCACTTCTCGCCATACGTGCCGCCATCCCAGTTGGTCCCGGTTCGGCAATAGATCCCGGCGAATATGACCTCGCCATAATCCGTGCGCCAGGTAGACAAAACCATTGATGACCAGCAACCAGGCGAACAGGAAGTGCCAATTTCTGCCCGCTCCCAGATCGTGGTAGGAAGGAATCGTGAGCCAGGAAGGAAACGCCTTTTCTGTGAGCGCATCGCCCTCACGGGAGACGCCAAGAACCCCCGTCGTCTCGATGGTCAGCGAGCCAATCTGAAAAAATCCTTTCAGTCTGTCGCCATGCTGTTCGGATCCAATGGCAATGAATGCCAAGTCCGAATCAGCACCGTATTTCCCCCAATACAGCCTGGGGTGTGCATTGAAAATCTGTAGCCCACTCATTAGCAGGACAGAAAAGCACAACACATTTACCCAATGGGTCATACGGACGACCCCCGAATGCCGCCGCACAGACTGGCGGGAACCTGCAGGTGCACGTGATGCTGGCAGGCGTTTCAGTTTAGGATTATCCATATGAACACTCGTCCCCCATTACATAGGAGGGACGACTCCATCTTTACCTACGATCAGTTGGCCGGCTGACAAGGTACCGTCCGCACCCTTCTGAGCAGGGATGAAAACGACGGTACCAGGTTTGACATCATCGTGCGTTGCGGGTGCAAGCGTAACAACAGGGGTACCCTCAGGAACAGAAATTTTCTTTTCCTTGCCATGATAGTTAAGAGTAACAACGCTACCGTCTACCGATTTGACCGAATCGCCTACCGTGGCATTGGTCATCGTGCTGTTAGGTTTCAAGTCCCAACCGTAACTGCCCTCTCCCGTCCCTTTGAGCGCAGGCGGGAAAATCAAGACCTCCAGGGCGCCATCACCGCCGGCAGACTTGGGCAGCGATGCGATCCCGACAAAATCACCGGATTTGATATCACTGAAACTGGCTTTCTTTACTGCTGAGGCCATCCAACCGTCCTTGAGCTTGATATCGATAGCCTGGCCATCACGCGATTTCACTTGCAGCTGATCACCCGCCAGCGCAACGACGGTGCCGCGCACGCGAACTCCCTGTTCAGCCGCACTGGCGGCAGAGGCGGCGGTCAACCCGCCGGTCGCAAGTACTGCCGTTGTCAGGCCGGTTGCGAAAAAATGACGAAGTCGTAAAACAGACATGGTAAATCTCCTTGGCGATAGAAATATCGCACTGTAAATAAAGGGCGCATGAGCTAGGAAAGTACCGAAAGCTGCGCCTTAAAAGCTTTCAATAATAAATAGCGAAAACGGTGTCTGACTAAGCGGGACCGGTACGCCGGTGCTGCGTGCGCGTCCACCAGCTCTGCAACGCGAATCCCACGACAAAGAGAATGGTCCAGGCAGCCAATGCGCCGCGCACCGTCGGGGAATCGGGTCCCGTTGCCAGCGGATGCGCGACAGGCAGACGGGTCAGGGTTTCATTGATTCCTGGCACCATCAGCAGAAAGAAACTGAATGTGAGACCAAACTGAGATAAATAGGGCCGCAAGCGTCCCAGAAAAGACACCCGCGGCACGTATAGCGCGCCGCCTGTGGCCAACAGGGCCAGGATGCCCAGCGCATGACCGACGTTAAAGCCACCGGAGCTCGATAGCCCAAATGACGTCAACACGGCCAGCACCAGGCCGATGAGATATATCTTGCCGGCAGGCACTGTGTTGTCAATTTTGCGGTAGCGGGCAAAGCTGTAGACGCCAGCGATGAGCGGAATGAGGCTGATAATCGTATGGCCTGCGCCCAGGGCGGAAATAGGATGAGGCATGAAATGAAAACTCCTTGAAAATATTGCTTGGGCCTGATCGGCTTAAGACCAGCGATGCCAGCATCGATAAACAAACAGATGCGCCTGTCAGGCTGAGCACCGACCTCCGTTTTGGATCAATCAACTAATAACAACTGACTAATAAAACAACGCACTAAAACAACCGACTAGTTGATAGGTTACATAGGTAAAAAATTATGCACTCATCTCCTCACAATACAAACAGATCAGCTCGATGGGGACAGCTGCATGATCGCCGTTCGCGCAACTACCTCGAATGCCTCGGGACTTTTCAAGGCTCGTGCCGTGAGCATCGCGCCGTGTATGCAGGACATAAAGGTTTGCGCCTCAACAAAAGCGCTATCACGCAAATGAAACTTTCCCTGCGCCACCCCTGTCTCCAGCACGGCTTGCAGCCAGGCGGTCAGGTCTTCGAAATACCGCTGAACCTCGATGGCAACCTCTTGCGGGAGCATGGGCAATTCTGCGCCCAGCATGGCGCAGATGCAAATAGGCAATTGACCGTCACGAATACAACCGGCCCAGTAATCGGTGTAGGCCTTCAGGCGCGCCGGCGCATCACTGATGTGCTGATCAAGTGCGGCCAGTCCTTCCCGCGACTGTTCGCGATGCCGCACGACAACGGCATGCACCAGATCTGCCTTGCTCGGGAAATGATGATGGATGCTGGCTTTACCGATATGCACCCGCTCGGAGATATCGGCATAACTAAAGCCGTTGTAGCCGCCTGCGGCGATCAACTGCTTCGTATGCTCGGCAATTTCAGTTGCCCTGGGGGAAAGTTCTACACTCATAATGAATTCTATTCAGTTGGCGTCCAAACATATACTGACTGCAAGACACTAAAATCGCTTCTTAGTAATGATGACAAAACCATTCTACTAGTTGGTTGGCTTCATGTCAAGCGTGCTGCCGGAGAAGCGAACGCTGCTTCGTCGCGTACGATATATTCACAAGGGGCGCGCTGATACCGAAGGGACAATGCAAAACGCCGGCTCAAGCATTCGCTCCAGCCGGCTGCGGAGAGCAGACAACGCGTGGACGTTACGCGTCAGCCGGGGCGAGCGCAGGATAGTCGATGTAACCCTTCGCACCGCCACCATATAGCGTGGCCTGGTCCAGGGTCGCCAGTGGCGCGCCCGCTTTCAGGCGTTCGACCAGATCAGGGTTGGCGATGAATGGACGGCCGAAGGCAAACAGATCGGCTTTGCCCTCTTCGAGTCGGGCGTTCGCCAATTCCTGATCGTAGCCGTTGTTAGCGATGTAGGTGTTCCTGAACTGTCGGCGCAAAGCGTCGAAGTCGAACGGCGCCACGTCGCGCGCGCCTCCCGTCGCCCCTTCGACCACGTGCAGATACACCAATCCCAGCGCGTCCAGCTGTGCCATGAGGTAGTCGAACTGCGCCTGCGGATCGCTGCTGGAAATGCCGTTGGCTGGCGAGATCGGGGAGATGCGAATGCCGGTGCGCTGCGCGCCGACTTCCTTCACCACGGCCGCCGCAACCTCCAGGGTCAAACGCGCGCGATTGTCGATGGAGCCGCCGTAGGCATCGTCACGCACATTGGAACCATCCTTGAGGAACTGATCCAGCAGATAACCGTTGGCGGCGTGAATCTCTACGCCGTCAAAGCCGGCGGCAATCGCGTTGGCCGCAGCCTTGCGGAAGTCCTCAACAATACCCGGCAGTTCGTCCAGACTCAGCGCACGCGGTTCAGAGACAGGCAAGAATTCGTTGTTCACGAAGGTCTTGGCCTCGGCGCGAATGGCAGAGGGCGCGACCGGCGCGGCGCCATTCACCTGAAGTGCCACGTGCGATACCCTTCCAACGTGCCACAGCTGCAGGAAGATGCGCCCGCGCTTGGCATGGACCGCATCAGTGACCTGCCGCCAGCCGTCAATCTGCGCCTGTGTGTAAATGCCAGGGGTGTCCTGATATCCCTGGCCCTGCTGCGAGATTTGCGTGGCTTCGGCGATCAGCAAGCCGGCCGAAGCACGCTGGCCATAATAGGTGGGGGCCAGTTCGCTGGGCACGAATCCCGCTCGCGCGCGGTTGCGTGTCAGCGGCGCCAGGACAATCCGGTTTGAGAGTGTCAGCGAGCCCAAAGCATAGGGCTCGAACAGCGATTTCTGAGTCATGTTTTCGATTTTCCAATTGGGTTGATGGATTTCTCAAATGTCTGGAGGCCATGGTGATGTTGTCTGCCAGGCATCCAATGTCGTTGCGGTGTGTACCGTCGGGCCAGCCGATGGGTGGTGCTCATCGTCCAGACATCAGGAGAATATCAAGGTAATTTATGATGATACCCATAATCTATTTTGTCAAATCTTTGGTTATAACTGAAACGTCTGTAGGAATCAAAACAGCACCCAAGACCCAGAAAATCGAGCCCCTCCAGGCTTTCGTTGAACAAGACTTAAAGTACCCGGAGATCATGCACAAGTATGTCGCCTATATTCAGGCCTCAGCTTTGAGCAGGATAGAAACACACCACCGCCTTGCCCTGGGCATGATCCTAATAACGTGAGGCTTTTCGGAACGAGCCTCATTAAACTCCCATGCTTTACTTACTATGTGATGAAGAAAAATCCATTTTTTAGATGAATTTTGCCATTTAAATTTAACTTATTGATTTAAATAAATGTCATTGTGATTCCGCTCTGAATTCCCCCTCATCTTAAAATCAACGACTCTGGTTAGGTTTGCTGTCGATTGTCATTCAGTTTGGAAGTCCTCGTATATTAGAATCAACCACTTATAAAAAAGTCATCATTCAGTTTTGAACACATCCGTCATTTAGCTTTGAATTTTCTGTACTATTTGTCATTGAGTTTTGAACTCCTAGCTAATCGCCCCTATTAATCGGGCTAAGCAACAATATTTGAACGCCCTACGAGTCTTATGGTCGCTGCTCGGTTAAACAACAAGGGACGAGTGGGGGAATCTCTTATCATGCCTTTAGTAGTTCAATTTTACTTTGCGCGCAACACAAGTCACCTAGGTTAAACGAAGACTTCAACTTAAAATACAGAGAATTTTCGGTATTCCATAGCAAACAAATCCCATTTTTTGACCTTTTCAGTCGCTACTCCTGATACTCAAAGCGCGGTTCCCGTCTGCTTTTCTCACCGGCGTCCCCTAAAAGTACAAAAGAGCAACGAACTTCCGTTGCTTGACGGCATATACGACCCATTATCGTCCAGCAGCATCACTTAGAGACTGTGTCACAGTTGCATTTTTGATTGCATTCCATAAACTTGAAGCGCAAACACCACATATAGAAAAAAAATACCAAAAACCACTATATATGGTATATATTAGACAGATTGAAGTTCAGCTCCAGGAACATCAATCTTCGCAACCGCTGGGGCTTTAGGATTTGGCGATGGCAGTTAACAAAAAACAAACCTCCTCCAACGTCGCATCTGTCGCTGGACGAGCATTAGGTGGCGCTTCTAGCAGTGCATTGCAAAAATCTTTGGCAGGGTCAGCATTGCGCCAAACTGGCACCAATGCCCAGACAAGCGCTTACACCGAAGCAAAAGCAGGAAACGCGCTTGACAATCCACGATCGGCACCACTCACAAAGAGATTGGCTGGTTCAGTAGTTGCCCAGTCAAATAAGAAACGTTAAAGACAGAGGAAAGAAGTACAGTTTCGACATGCTAACGTTGGTGAAGGTACAGGAGAGCATATGGGACGCGAGCAATCCAGCAGTGACGATGAAGTTGAGCCCCTCTCTACTGC
>JBOIGK010000467.1:0-4518 GCA_050742695.1 Advenella sp.
GCGCATATGAATGAATTGACGATTTTCCCTGTTGGGATACCCGGTTGTCGTATAACCGGGTATCCCTTTTTTTTGGCTGTCCGGCGCTGGCCGCCAGCAGTGGCTTACAGCTCTCCGTAGGAGTGCAGGCCCGACAGGAAGATATTGACGCCCAGGAAGGCAAAGCTGGTGATAACCAGGCCAACCAGTGCCCAGTAGGCCGCAAAGGTGCCGCGCATGCCTTTCATCAGGCGCAGGTGCAGCCAGGCCGCATAATTGAGCCAGACGATGAAGGCCCAGGTTTCTTTCGGATCCCATTGCCAATATGTGCCCCAGGCATCGGCAGCCCAGAACGCACCCAGTATGGTGGCCACGGTGAAAAAGGCAAAGCCGATGGAAATGGACCGGTACATGATATCGTCCAGCACTTCCAGCGGCGGCAATTTAGCGGCAATCACGCGACGCCCAAGCAAAATGGCAGCAACAATGGCCAGGCTGCCCAGGAAGTAGACGAACCAGAAGCCCATATTTTCTTTGTCACGGAAAATGAACAGCTCCGAGACCATTGCGCCGCCCACGACCAGCAGCGGAATCATGGGTTTCCAACTGGTGGTGGCGCCATGCTGCTTGACCAGATAGGCAAAACCGACCATCGCGGACAGCGCAAAGGAACCATAACCAATGAAATTGGCCGGCACGTGCAGTTTCATCCACCAACTGCGCAGTGCGTTATTCAACGGCGTTATCACAGCAGCGTCACGTTCAAATGTATACCAGAGCAGGAAAATGACCGCAGACGAGATAACCAGCAGCACAAAACCGCCCAGAGCGCGCGTATTGTAGCGTCTCTCGTAATACAGGTAGAACAGGGCCGTGATCAGGCAGAACAGCACAAAGACTTCATACAGGTTGCTGACAGGGATATGCCCCATGTCGGGGGCGATCAGATGGCCCTCGCGCCAGCGCACCAGCAGGCCGGTAAAGCCGGCAAAAACGCCACTCCAGGTCAGAGCCGAGCCCATCCAGGCGCCGGTAGTACTGACAAAACCAATCCAGTAGCACACGGTGGCCATGAAAAACAGCGCGCACATCCACAAAATGGCCGATTGCGAAGAGAGCAGGTATTTGAGCAGAAAATTGCTTTCCGCATGCGCCAATTGCCCGTCATACAGCCATATGGCCAGACCGGCAGCCAGGGCACAGGCAATCATCAGCTTGCGCACGGGCCGCCACAGCCAGCCCATCCAGGTGGCCGCAAATGTCATGCCTACCAAAATAGCTTTCTCGTAGTAATCCATCGAGTCGGGGTACTGAATGATGGCGTAGATGGCCCCAGCCAGCAACACCAGCAGGAACAAAATGTCTGAAAAGTCCGGTTTGCCGCGCAGCATGCGGCTGTCACCGGACTCGGTAATGTTCTTTTCCCAATCGACCAACTGGTCGGCGGCTCCTGATGCGGTCACAACGGTATTTGACATATTTGCCCCTAGGCTTTTTCGTTGCCGGTAAAGTAATGACGGAAGCGCTCGAATTCACGATTGAAGTCGAGGGTGCGTTTTTGCGAGGTCATGGCTGCCATCATACGGCTATCCTGATCATCCTGACCGGGCTTGACCCAGATCCAGATGCGGCGATCACGGATGTAGAACATGGAAAACACACCCAGTATCAGCAGGATTGATCCCCCATATACCAACAGTTTACCCGGGGAACGCGTGGCCTGTAAAACAGTGGCCTGAATGTGCTGAAAGGTTTTGAGCTGAAAAAACATGGGCGCCGGGTAGTTTGCCAGATCAGAGACTGCACGCAAGGACAAATCAAACCAGCGCGCCTGCACCTGGGCATCCGGCCCTTCGAAAACGATGGGTGCAAGACCGGCCTGTTCGCGCGCCAGGTTGCGCAGTTCGATGGCACTGAACAACAGATACTCGCGCAGGATTTTCTTCATGGGCTCGCGCAATTGGGCAGGAACCCGCTCGCTTTCAGGCACACCCTCGCCTTCAACATAATTGTCGATACCGGCAAAGCCATCAGCCGCAAAGACACTGAGGGCGCGCTCGGCCAGCTGGATGATGACCGCTTTATCGATACGACCGTCCTGATTCTTTTCTGCATACGCCGTCGCCGCTTTCAGGCGCATCGCCTTGTCATTAAATGCTGCGCGCATGGCCAGAAATTCGTTGACTGTACTTTTACCATCCGCAGGAATCCGGACATAACGGAACATCGAGTCGCCGGGCAACTGCATGCCAATCAGGAAAACCGGTGAGTCTTCAAGCATGACCGGCAACATGTAGTTATTGAACTTGATGGACTGGTTACGATCATCGGTCAGCGTATATGACACGCTGGGACCAATGTTGCGCAATTTCTTTTCATTCCTGCCGGCAGCGCTGCCGGTCACGGCCAGAATATCTTCCTGGAACGTTTTTGGCTGGGCTGCGCCCGGATTCGGAGCTGACAGATCTTCGACATTGATGGGTTTGAAATCATCGAAGGTCACCGTATAGTTTTTGCTCTGGCCATTGAGCGTTGTGGTCACGCGCGTCTGCTCGCCGACAACGCCTGACAACTCAAACGGCGCGCTGTGGTTGCCCGCCAGCGGATAGCCGGTCATGGAAACCTTGGAGCCGCCGTCATGAAAGCTTGACTGATACAGCGTAATGCCGTGCATCTGAAACGGATGATTGACTTCGATGGTTTCATTGGAGACCTGGCCGGTTTCCTTGTCTGTAATCGTCACTTCGCTGGCAAAGCGCTTGGGCATGCCATTGGTTTCGTAATACTCGATAATAAATTTATTGAGCTTGATATCGAAGGGCAGCACTTGCAAATACTGACCGCCGCTGAGCGCCAGAATTCCGGTGTTGGCTGAATTGCCTTCTGCGATGGAGACATTGCCGCGGAAACTGGGGTTACCCGGCGAAAAACGCGCCGCGTCGGGCACATCGGAAACGAATCTGGCCGTGTCGGGAATGGGTTGCTTGCTGCCCAGCCAGATTTGCAGGCGGTTGGGCAACTCGCTATCGAGCAGCCCGCCTATACAGACAATGACAATGGCCGAATGCGCAAATATATAGCCCAGTCGATTGGCACTGCCCTTTTTGGCCGCCAGCAGCGTACCGCTGGCGTCTGTTTTTTCCTTGACCGCATACCCTTCTTTTTTCAACCAACTGCGGATTCGCGCGAGTGAGGCAGCCGAGGTAAGACCGGTTTGAATATCAATGCGGTGCGGAAAGGCACGCAAGCTGCCTTCGCGGATATATTCGCGAAACGAGCGCATATCCTTGAACATTTTGGGCGCATTGCGTATCAGACAGATGCTGGTGGAGACCACCAGAAAAGTCATGATAAGCAGGAACCACCAGGTGTTGTAGACTTGCGCCACGCCAAATTTGCTGAAAACAGCATACCAGTACATACCGAACCGGTCGGTGTAGGTCAGGTCAGGCTGATTTTGCTGCAGGACCGTACCAATAATGCTGGCCACGCAGATAAACATGAGCAGGCTCACAGCAAAACGCATGGAGCCAAGCAATTCGACGAGCTGGGCGCCCCAGGCTCTGGTAGTTGGTCTAGATACTGAATTTGTCATAAGAAAAAGGGGCACACGATGCGCGTTACCCCTTCTTTGACCCGTTGCTACGGAAAAGTTCCATAACGAGGGTCAGAAATTGTCGGTGGCGGCCAATTGCCAAGTTGCCGCTGACCGTAAGGCTGTGAATCAGCGAATGCCAGCTGCGTAATCAGCAACGGCCTGGATATCTGCCTTATTCATGCGGTTGGCAATTTTACCCATCATGTTTTCTGCGCCACCCTGCGTGCGATAGCCGTCGGCAAATGCATGCAACTGGGCTTCCAGATACTCCGGATGTTGACCGGACAGACGTGGGAAGGCCGATGGGATACCCTGGCCGGTCGCGCCGTGGCACGATGCACAGGCAGGAACGCTACGCTCGGGGATACCGGCACGCCAGATTTGGCGACCACGTTCGACCACCTTCCGGTTGTCGCCCTGCTTGGCCTTGGC
This sequence comes from Advenella sp., assembly GCA_050742695.1. Classification (GTDB taxonomy): domain Bacteria; phylum Pseudomonadota; class Gammaproteobacteria; order Burkholderiales; family Burkholderiaceae_B; genus Advenella. Next base: position 4,010 of record JBOIGK010000467.1, read on the forward strand.
AGGCTGGGTCAGTTGCTGTTTGCTCAGGAAAACTGACAAGTTCTGCATATCTTCCTTGGTCATTTGTGCCACGATAGGCGCCATGGCCGTAGGCTTGCCGTCTGGCGTGCCGCGGATAACCTTGTCGGCGGGCGCCTTGAAGTGTTCTAGCTGAAGCGCGATGTATTCATGAGGCATGCCAGCCAGATTCGGGTACATGGCGACACCACTGTTGCCGTTGGCGCCATGACAGGCAACACAGGCAAGAATGCCGCGAGAAGTATCACCCTTTGTATAGAGGGCCGCGCCTTTCTCGGCGTCAGGAACAGCGGATGCAGCAGCGGCCTCTGCGCCGAACGCTGCCGTACCGAAGGCCATACTAGCCAGAACGCTGCCGGCTACAAGAATGTTTGTTAAAACTCGCTTCATGAATATCCTCTGTGATCCCATGGATCTGGGGCGCACTTTAGCAGCCACGGCCCGTATTTTAAAAGACAAATGCGTATAAACACGGAAGTATAAACCTCAAA
>JBOIGK010000468.1:0-3039 GCA_050742695.1 Advenella sp.
CTGCCAAACCTGCCGACATCCTGGATATGACGGGAATGCCGGTTCCAAAAGCCTCCAGGGAAGACACCGCGACCGCGGCGCCCCGTGGACGCAAGCGCCAGAAGCAGGACCAACCCGGCACGGTAGCAAGCGCCGACGCAGCCAACGCAACCGACTACGCCCAGCAGGATGCCGTGGACACAGCACCGGCCGGCATCGCTGCGCCAGCCGAGTTAACAGAACCGACACCGGCCCGTGGCGTCGCCAGGGGGGCGGCAACGACTGCACCGCAGGCACGCGAGCAGGCCGATTCCAAAGGCCGTCGCACAACCACGGCGCGTCGCGCCGACGCAGGTACCGGCACAGCACCGGCCGGCGGCAAATCAGGCAGCACACGCGGCGCACCGGTACGGGCGGCAAACACGGCCGGCAACAATGGCCTGTCCAAACTCTTTGTCCTGGACACCAATGTACTGCTGCATGACCCCACGTCAATCTTCCGCTTCGAAGAGCATGATATTTTCCTGCCCATGATGACGCTCGAAGAGCTGGACCATCACAAAAAAGGCATGACCGAAGTGGCGCGCAACGCACGCCAGGTCAGCCGCTCGCTGGATGCGCTGGTCGCAGAGACTGAAGATGTCCTCACGGGCATGCCGCTGGACGCACTGGGCAACAAGGATGCGACCGGTCGCCTGCTGTTTCAGACGCAGAATATGGAAGGTCGGCTGCCGGTAGACCTGCCCAACGGCAAGGCCGACAATATGATCCTGGGCGTGGTGCAAACCCTGCATCGCGAACAGCCGCAACGCCAGATTATACTGGTCTCCAAAGACATCAATATGCGCCTGAAGGCGCGGGCGCTGGGCCTGGAAGCTGAAGACTACCTGAATGATCATTCGCTGGAAGACTCCGACCTGCTGTATGACGGGGCCATGCTGCTGCCGAATAATTTCTGGGCCAAACACGGCAAGGATGTCGAATCCTGGATACAGGGCGGTACAACCTTCTACAAGATCAAGGGGCCGCTGTGCGCCGATTTTGTGGTCAACCAGTTTGTTTATCTTGAAGGTGACTCGCCGCTGTACGCTCAGGTTCGCGAAGTCAACGGGAAAACGGCCGTCCTGGCCACCCTGCGAGACTATACCCACAAGAAAAACAATGTGTGGGGCGTCACCGCACGCAACCGCGAACAGAACTTCGCGCTCAACCTGCTCATGAATCCGGATATTGACTTTGTCTCGCTGCTGGGCCAGGCCGGCACCGGCAAAACCCTGCTGGCGCTTGCCTGCGGGCTGACTCAGGTACTGGAAACCAAGCGCTATACCGAAATCATCATGACCCGGGTAACTGTGCCGGTGGGTGAAGACATCGGGTTTCTGCCAGGCACCGAAGAAGAAAAAATGCAACCCTGGATGGGCGCGCTCGAAGACAATCTGGAATTTCTCAACACCGGCACCAAGAATGACGGTTCGTCCGGCGAATGGGATCGCAGCGCCAGCAAGGAAGTGGTCAAATCGCATATCAAGATCAAGTCGCTCAATTTCATGCGCGGGCGCACTTTCCTGAACAAATATCTGATTATCGATGAGGCACAGAACCTGACGCCCAAGCAGATGAAAACACTGATTACCCGGGCCGGCCCGGGCACCAAAATCATTTGCCTTGGCAATATCGCTCAGATTGATACGCCCTACCTGACCGAAGGCAGTTCGGGCCTGACCTACGTCGTAGACCGCTTCAAGGGCTGGCCGCATTCCGGGCATATTACGCTGCAAAAAGGCGAACGTTCGCGCCTGGCAGACTATGCCGGAGATGCGCTGTAGCCCTGGTCGGCTGATCGTATCGGAAGGCGAAGGCCGGTGACGCCCTTTCAACAATGAAGGGGAATCACCGGCCTTTTTATTTTTTTGAAAAAAGAATACATCACCTCAGGTTCAAGGTGATTTTACCTAATGTCCATTTGTCTGCATCCCACGCGATCAAGACACCCATCACCGGTCCATCGCATCGGTCCACAAGCCAGTCAAATCAGGCGCTGCGAGTAAATTGCCAAATGCCAACACATACCGTTTGCCGCCGCAAGACCGCAGCAAACACAGCGCACTTACACCGGCCACGCGCTTGGCTCCGGCAGAATCTGGCGCAGGATTGAGTACAATAGCCGCACCATTCAATCCTTAACGTAGATACGCGTAATGTCTCAGTCCCTGCTTCGTTTCCTGAAAATCGACCGTTTCACCCTGTTGTTAATCGTCGCCGTTATTATTGCGTCGGTATTGCCCGCGCATGGCAGGGGCATGCCTGTCGCCGAACTGGTCACCAACCTGGCCATTGCACTGCTGTTTTTCCTGCACGGTTCGCGTCTGTCGCGCCAGGCGATCATTGCCGGCGCTACCCACTGGCGGCTGCACCTGGTCATTTTTTCCTGCACGTTCATTCTATTTCCCCTGCTGGGCGTAGCGCTACGCCCGGTGCTCGAACCCATGCTGACACCAGATCTGTACAAGGGTGTTCTCTATCTGTGCGTGCTGCCAGCCACCGTGCAATCGGCTATCGCCTTCACCTCAATCGCACGCGGCAATATTCCCGCGGCCGTGTGCAGCGCATCTTCTTCCAGCATACTGGGCATTTTCATCACGCCTATGCTGGTCAATCTGCTGATTGGCGATAGCAACGCTACTGCAGACTCACACCAGGCACTGGAAGCTATTTGGCAAATCACCTTGCAACTGCTGGTGCCTTTTGCACTGGGCCACTTCAGCCGCCCGTGGACCTCGGGGTTTATCGGCCGGCATGCTTCACTCATGAAGTTTGTGGATCAGGGTTCCATCCTGCTGGTGGTCTATGTTGCGTTTTCCGAAGCGGTAAACGAAGGCCTCTGGCATGAAACACCGATAGGTGCGCTGGTTGCCGTTGTGGTTGCCAGCGTGCTGCTGCTGGCCATTGTGCTTATTCTGACAGCACTGATCGGTCGCCTGATGGGCTTTTCGCTCGAAGACCGTATCACACTTGTATTTTGTGGATCGAAAAAGAGTCTGGCCAGCGGCCTGCCCATGG
>JBOIGK010000469.1:0-1607 GCA_050742695.1 Advenella sp.
CCCATATGGCGGTGGCACAGCACCATCAGATTCCGCAACGGGTCAACCTGAAGGCTCGCAAGGGCAAGAAGAACCAGCGCCACTGTTCAAGTAATTCCTGCCTGTCATGGGGGCGTGTGCCAAGGATTGGCCAGTTGTTGCATGAGAATTTAATCAGTATACTGTAGTAAAATCAGAAAACACCATTTAAAGGATAAGGTTCACGCATGACACTGACGCGCAAGATCGCTTTCGAGGAGCATTTTAGTGCCGTGGGATTCGATGATTATTCCAAGGCATTCGTAAAACACATCAACACGCAGGCCAGTAGTGAACTGAATGCACGGCTTGCCGATTTTGACGATACGCGAATCAGGCTCATGGATCAGTACGCTATTGACTATGTGATCCTGTCCCAGACAGGACCGGGCGTGCAGAATGAACCTGATGCGGCAACGGCGGTGCGCCGCAGTCGCCAGAACAACGACTTTCTTGCCGCGCAGATCGATCGCAATCGCGAACGGTTCGGGGGCTTTGCGACGTTGCCCATGCAGGACCCGGACGCTGCGATTGAAGAACTGCGCCGTACCGTGAATGACCTGGGCTTCAAGGGCGCGCTGGTCAATGGTCATACGCACGGCATCTATTATGACGATCGGCGATACGATCCGTTCTGGGCCGAGCTGGAAAAACTGGGAGTACCGCTTTATCTGCATCCATTTGATGCCTATGATGTTCCTCACGCCTATAGCGGGCACCCCGAGCTGGTGGGCGCGACCTGGGGGTGGGGAGTAGAGGCCGGTACCCACGCATTGCGCCTGTTGTTCGGTGGCGTATTTGATCGCTTTCCGGGAGTGAAGGTCATTCTGGGTCACATGGGAGAGGGATTGCCATTTCAGCGCTGGCGTTTTGACAGTCGCTTTGCCGTCTATCCGCATGGGGTCAGCCTCAAGCAGCAGCCTTCGCAATACATTGGCAGCAATATCCTGATTACCACCTCCGGGGTCTGTTCCCACGCGGCGTTGCAGGGCGCGATTGCCGAGATGGGACCACAGGCGGTGATGTTCTCTGTCGATTACCCCTATGAGTCTATCGAGCTTGCTGCAAATTTCATTGATACTGCGCCGCTGGATGAGCAGACCAAAAACATGGTGTGCTACGAGAACGCGAAAAAACTGTTCAACCTTTGACTTCTCCGGAGAAATTCATGAGCACTTTTATGTACGGTGCCAATGTCCACGCCAATGGGATCCGCCAGCATTACCTGCGATTTGGTGGGCAGCAGGGCGAGCGCAAGGCACGCCCAAGCGTTGTAATCATACCTGGCATTACCAGCCCCGCCGTAACCTGGGCTTTTGTGGGCGAGCGCTTTGGCTTGCACTACGACACCTATATCCTGGATGTACGTGGCCGGGGCTTGAGCGAGGCCGGCGCAACGCTGGACTATAGTCTGGATGCGCAGTCCAGCGATGTGATCGAATTTGCCCGGGCGCTGGAACTGAAAGATTACATCATTGTGGGTCATTCCATGGGAGCGCGCATCGGCGCCAGAGCAGCGGCCATCGAGCCCACCGGCCTGAGCAGATTGGTCATGGTGGATCCGCCTGTATCGGGACCAGGCCGCCGGG
>JBOIGK010000470.1:0-4810 GCA_050742695.1 Advenella sp.
CACGCTGGCACCGGCCCCCGGGGCTCCATAGACCTGGCCCGGTACGGCAGCTGATCTGCCGAACAGTTTATTAAGCATGGTGGCCTCCTACCCGCTCGTCGCTGTAGATGATATTGAGTACCGTCTCGCGCATTTCGATGAACTCGGGACTGGATTTGATTTGCCTTGCGCTTTTTCCTGCCAGGAATTGCCGATTGAACGAAAGCTCGTAGGTATTGGTGATCCGGCCCGGCCGCGGTGACATCACGATCAGTTTGGATCCCAGAAACAGGGCTTCTTCCACACTGTGCGTGATAAAGAAAAACATTTTGTCCGTCACTTCCCATACCTTCAGCAACAGTTCCTGAATGGTTTCCCTGGTCAGGGCGTCCAGCGCAGCCATGGGTTCATCCATCAGCAGCATGGCCGGATTGCAGGTCAAAATTCGGGCGATACCCACTCGCTGCTGCATCCCGCCGGAAAGCTGGTAGATCATATGCTGATGAAAATCTTTCAACCCTACCAATTCCAGGTTGCGGGCAGCGATTTCATATCTTTTGGCTTTCGGCACACCCTGCAGCTTCAGTCCGAACTCGGTATTGTCAATAACGTTGAGCCAGGGCAGCAACGCATGCTTCTGAAACACCACTCCGCGATCCGCGCTGGGGCCTGATATCGGTTCGTTGCCCAACATGATGGTGCCCGACGAAGGCGACATGAAACCGGCCAACAGGTTCAGGAAAGTTGTCTTGCCACAACCGGAAGCGCCGAGCGCGACCACGAACTCGCCGCGGTCGATTGTGAGGTTGACATCCTTGAGCGCAACAACACGATCATTCTGGCGTATCCCCGGGTACACGACATTCACATCTTTTACATACAGATTCTCGGCTACAGTTTGCATTGCGATGGTCTCCAACTACACTTTGGTTCAGTGGCAGGCGGACATAGTCGGCCTGCCACGGTTATTGCATCTGCAATTATTTTTGCTTTGCGGTTTGCTCTGCCCAGCTGGCATTCACAAATCCACTATAGTCGGCAAGCACAGAGTCAATCTGCTTCTGCTCCTTCAGGAACGCAGCGCTTTCGGTCAGCGCCTTGACGGCACCAGAACCAGCTCCGCCGCCCAGCCAGGTTTTCGAAGCCATCTCTTCAGCCGTCGGGAAGACCAGCATTTTCATCGCTTCCAGAATATCCTTTGCATTACCGCCGATCATCTGGGTAATACCCTTGACTTCAGGGCTGCTTTCGTTCCACTTTGCACCATTCTGGTTATAGTCGCGATAAGCATCGGCCATAACTTTGGTATAGGCTTGCATGAATTTCGGATTTTTCTGCGCCCAGTCTTTGTCGACGACAATGCCGTCAAACGTCGGCACACTGGCCTTGCCCACTTCCTCGGAATCGGTCAGCACTGTTCCGTCTTTAAGCAGCGTCGTCAGTGCAGGAGGCCACACATAGGCAGCATCGATATCGCCACGCTGCCAGGCTGCCACGATTTGCGGCGGTTGCATGTTCAGAATACGCACATCACGCGGATTCATTTTCCACACCTTGCTCAGCGCAACCAGCAAATGAAAATGCGAGGTGGAGACGAACGGCACACCAATACGCTTACCCTTGAGGTCTTCCGGTTTACTGATGCCCGACTCCTTACGGACCACCAGCGCTTCGGAATGGCCAATGTTGTCAAGAATCCAGAACAGCTGCATATTCACGCCACGCGTTGCAGCGGCCGCAATCCCGGTAGAACCAAGAACTCCGATAGGGATGCCGCCGGAGGCCAGGGCGCTGGAAATATCGCCTGCCGAGCTGAACTGACGCCACTTGACAGTGTAGCCCGCAGTTTTTAGCGGCTCGTCGAATTTCTTCATCGCGATGGCTGACACATAAGGTCCGACAATCTGTTGGTATCCAACGGTCACTTCCTCTTCTGCCACTGCGTGGGCAGACCAGAGAAGCGCCGTCGCGGTTGCTGAGGTACACAGCAATGTTTTCAGGAACGTTTTTTTCATGTTTGACTCCATGAATGGTGGTTTACAACGTTGTAGTAAATGCGCTTGGTCCACGCGATGCTTTTTTCTATTCAATAATTAATATTGCCATTGCTGCCCGTCTTCCTCCTGTTACCGCTTACCCCGTTACGGGGCCTCCTCTTATTGCCGCACGAAACCTCGCCGGTCCTGTTTTTAATGAATCGTCAATCTTTCGGGGTCGGGTGCCACGCCGAACCATTTGCGATAGATATCAGCGTATTGTCCTGACTGTATCGTCTCGCGCAGCGCCGAATTCACCCGTTGCGTCAGCGCACTGTGCTTCGGAAACGCCATAGCGTAGAAATTGTTTCCAGTAACAACGGTATCGACCACTTTCACCAGCCCTTTACCCTTATTGGCCGTGTAATACCGCACATTTGCCGTGTCATGGACCAGTGCATCCAGACGACCGGCGGCCAGTTCAAGATACGGAAAGCCGCCATCCATGTTCTGAAAATAGCTTATCTTTGCCGTCGGCACGGTTCGGCTCATATATTCCACAGCATCGGTACCGCGCTTGAGTCCTATCCGCTTGTCTGCAAGGTCGCCAAAGCGATGAATATCGGTATTGCCCTGGGCCACGACCAATGAAATATCGCTGCGGAAATACGGATCGGAAAAGTCCATGCTGCGTTCCCGATCCTGCGTAATGGAAATACCCGCGATAGCCATGTCCACTTTGCCGGCAGTCAGATTTGCGAAGATATTGGAAAAATCCATGGGTAGCAAAGAATAGGATACGCCCATTCGCTTGGTGACAAGATCGAGCAGATCCATGTCAAAGCCAGCATATTTACCGTTCTCCTTGAATTCAAACGGCAAAAAGGCGGTATCGGTGGCCACGACCAGTGTTTCTGCCCGCGCCGCTCGCGCGCCTGGCGGCCACACTGAATACAGCATCAGAAAAGCGAATGCCGCCAGGGCCAGGCCAATAGACGTGCGACGAGAGCAGTGCCCAGGATTCATCAGATCACCTCATCTCTCAGGTAATACCAGTGATAGAGCATGGCCTGTCCGAGACGCCGGAAAGGGGCAAACAAATGTCCGGGCAACGGCGAGTTGTAGATGGGCAGGTCCCATTGCGCGCCATCCTGGCCCACGATACGCTGGGCCAGACGTCGCCCGGCCCATGCCGAAGACGACACGCCGTTGCCACCATAGCCGAACGAATAATACAGCGACAACGAGGGATCAGGCTGGACGATGCGCGGCATCATATCGTGACTGACATCGACCCACCCGCTCCAGTTGTACGCGATGGGCACCCCTTCGAGCGATGGGAATTTGCGGTAAAGACCTTTCTTGAGCAAATCCAGATGCTTGGGATTGGCTGCATCCTTGCCAGTAATCGCACTGCGGCTGCCAATTTGCACGGAACCATCAGGCAACAGCCGATAGTAAAAGCGCAGCGTGCGGGTGTCGGTAATGAACACCGTCGACTTCAGGCCCGCCTCGGCCAGCTCCTGCGCAGTCAGCGGACGAGTCACCATGGAATTGGACTGGATCGGCATCAACTTGGAACGCGTTGTCGTATGTACGCCCTGCGTTGTATAACCACCTGTGGCGAAAGCCACCTTGCGCGCCTTGACAATACCGCCCGGTGTGTGCAAATAATGCAGGCCATCGCGCGTTTCCACTTTCAAGACCGGGCTGGACGTATGCACCTTGACGCCAAGCTGCCGTGCGCGTCGCAGATAACCGAAGGCCAGCTTCAGCGGGTGCACCCCGACGCCCTGGGGCTCCCACAAGGCCGCCTTTGCCTCCTGATCGTTCACATATTCTTCACGCAGTTCATCCCGGCTGAGCATGCGCGTCTTGTAGCCGAAGACGTTATTCATCACCCGGCTTTCATTACGCAGAAAATCAATTTTCTTGTCACGGTGCGCAGTGTAAAGATGGCCACCTGTTTGCGCATCACAATCGAATTGCGCTACCAGTGACTCCCAGTACTCGAAACCGGAGCGTATTTCTGCGTCCAGCCTTTTGGCCGTCTGCTCACCCCATTTGGCAATCCATTGGGAGCGATACAGGCGACCCATGGCATTCTGTCCCTGTCCGCCGTTTCGACTGGTGCAGCCCCAGGCGGCTGCATTGGCCTCCAGCACCACAACCTCGGCCTGATGGTCCTGAGCCAGATGCAGCGCAGTAGACAGCCCGGTAAAGCCGGAACCCACCACAACCACATCGGCAATCAGCCCGTCCGGGGCCGGACCGTCATCGGGTGGCGGCTCACCTGCTGTGGCAACCCAGTACGTCGGAGCATACTGCTGGCCTTGTGTCGGTGTATCGGTAAGCGGATCAAACAGCGGATCGTATGCGCGCATCAAAGTTGCCATGACGATGCTCCCGCCTATTTTCCGGCCGCAATTGCAGGACGGTTCTTGCGAAATGCATTCTTCACAAGAATCTTTCCGTCTTTGAATGTGAACAGGTCCACCATATTGGCTTCAATACGAGCGCCATCTTTCTGAGTACCGGTAAACGTCGTTTCCGATACCCCGCGCTCGCCACTGATCCAATGCTTGCCATTGCGCCATTGCGCGTCTGGAATATTTTCCCAGGCAGCCTGAAAAGCCTTTCTCACAGCTTCACGCCCCTCGATCCGGTTGCCGCAAACCTGGTCGCCGGCCACGGTTTCGAAAACACACTCGTCATGCATGAACGACATCAGGGCTTCAATGTCATGGTCGTTCCACGCCTGGGAAAAGGCCTCAAGGGTCTGGATATTTACCGCGTTACTCATTTTGCATTCTCCTGCTTTGATATTTCAATCAAAGATAGAAGAAGTTTGCCTG
>JBOIGK010000471.1:0-1708 GCA_050742695.1 Advenella sp.
GTCCTGGGCGTTGGCCGCACTCATTGGTGCAACGCAACACATACCCAATAACAATGATGGAAGTAATTTCATGTCTGCTCCTTGCTGATTTTAGTTGTGTATGCTTTGGATTATTCTGGTTCCGAACAATAAAAGCAATAGCCAGAGGTCATGTGGTATCGGCTTCCGAGTGAAAGTGGTAAGTTGAGTGGTGTGAAGTGACGTGACTTTATGTAAAGAGCGTTGCCAACGCCATTGTGCAGCCGATTCTCAATGTTCAATTCGCTTTCAACCGATGATATAGGTCTGCGGTAATAACTGGTGTGCATGCCGGATGTGCTGGACGTTTGAAAGCCGGGCGGACTCTCAGGTGCCTATGGTGCTTCGACGGATGCCTGTAAGAGTACGAAAACGACCAACAGTGACGGCTCCAATGATGTCTAGGCAGTTTAGATGTAAAAGGACAATCTCATATCTGCACTATAAGGTAGAATAGCTCAACCAATGGTTCGGAAAATTAGCATGTCCAATTTACAAAAAACGATGGCACTCCAATTTAACGCTATTACGCCTTCAAGGGCCGTTGATGAGATTGAGTTACAGATCCGCACAATGATTGCCGATGGCATTTTGACTCCGGGAGACAGACTGCCTTCGGAGCGGGAGCTGGCCGCTCAATTCAAGGTGAGCCGAAATACGCTGCGAGAGGCCATACGTTCTCTTGAGTACGCGGGAATTGTGCAAATGCGCAAGGGTGCGACAGGTGGCGCCTATATTATGAAGGGTAATTCTGGCGCCATCGTGGGCGGACTTCGCGTACTGTACCATTTGGGGGCTATCACGCCACAACATCTTACCGAGGCACGCATATGGTTCAGTGAAATCATTGTTCGAGTCGCATGCGAGCGAGCGACGGAGCATGATCTCCAAATGCTGGAAGAGAATATCGAAGCGATGAGTGACGCTCACAACCGCGCCGCGTTCGATGAGCGCCAAAAGCTGAATCGGGAATTCCATTTGATACTGGCACGAATCACCCGCAATCCGATCATCATCAGCATGATGGATGCCGTTATGGATGTTATGGGCCTGTTCATTGATCAGATAGGACCTGGTGAAAACCCGTTCACGCTTCCATCCAGGCGGCGTCTGATGAAGCATCTGCATAGCCGGAACGCAGATAGGGCAGTGGACGAAATGAATAAGTATCTCATTCGTCTTCAATCAGGATATCTGAATCGATGGGCATTGAAGCAGTCGCGCCCGGACATTAATACGCCAGATGCAGAGTGACGCATACCGGCCTGCCGCCAGGATTGCCCGCAGCGATCTCAATAGTCTTTTGATATAAATTTGATGGGTTGCAGCCTACGTTGGTCCGGGCTTTCGATGGAGCACTACTGGCTTGCCTCCGGTACGGCGCTTGCACATCCAGTGCGCCAAGGCGGAGTCCAAATAATCCGCGTGTTGTGGAAACCAGCTTTGCAGCTCGGCAACAAAGGCACGTCCTATTGAAAAATCGCCCTTGGACACAAGAAGATATACCTCTTCAGCCGATTGTAGTACGGCAGCGTGCTCGTTGATATGACAGTCCTTGGCGGGAAATTCTGTTTCCCGCATCCAGCAGTTTTCTATCTCAAAATGCGAATACAAATGTGCTTTCACGAGCCCGATCTGGTGCAAAAGTTCTTTGTCAGAACACGTTGACGTTAGTGCAATCAAGCTATCG
>JBOIGK010000472.1:0-1966 GCA_050742695.1 Advenella sp.
GTCATGTATCTGGGGAAGATCGTGGAGCTGGGCGACACCGCCCAGGTCCTGGCCCGGCAACGCCATCCCTACACCCGGCTTTTGCTGGATGCGGTCCCGGTGCTGGGCGCACCATTGCCGGAGAGCGGGGTGCAGGCTATTCCTGAATTGCCGGGTAATCGCGTTTTGCCAACGGGATGTTTTTTCCTGGACCGCTGTGCCTTTCGCAAGCAGGGATGTGGAGAGCGGCAACAGCTCAAACCCGTATCCACAGAAACGCCGATGCATAGTGTTCGGTGCCACCGTTACGATCATGATGAATCCGATGGAAAATAACAAAACGCAGGCAGACGCTGCTCGTGCAGCAAGAAAAAAAGGATTCGGCGTCATTGTTTCATTGCTGCCCTATATCTGGATGTTCAAGTGGCGGGTCATGGCTGCGCTTGTATGCCTGGTAATCGCCAAAGTAGCCAGCGTTATGCTGCCGGTGTATCTCAAGGATATTGTCGACCAGCTCAGCCTGCCAGGAACTGCGCTGATGTTGCCGGCTGCCGCGCTGCTGGCATACGGTTTTGCGCGTATCTCCAGCAGTGTCTTTTCGGAGCTGCGTGACGCCCTGTTTTCCAAAGTTACGCAGGGCTCGATACAGCGTATCGCCACCGCGATCTTTACGCATCTTTTCGGCCTTTCCATTCGCTACCACCTGGAGCGACAGACCGGAGGCCTCAGTCGCGACATGGATCGCGGCACCAAGGGCATTGGTTTCCTGCTCAATTTCACCCTGTTCAACATTCTGCCAACGCTGCTTGAGCTGACCATGGTTATGGTGATTCTGCTGGTTCGCTATGACATCTGGTTTGCGGTTGTCATCCTGGCTACCATCGCCGCCTATATCGTATTCACACTTGTGGTAACCGAGCGGCGCATGGTCATGCGCCGGCGTATGAACAGCCTGGACAGTATGGCCAATACGCAGGCGATTGATGCCCTGATCAATTATGAAACCGTCAAGTATTTCAATAACGAATCGTATGAGATCAATCGCTACGATACCAATCTGGGCGACTGGGTAGACTCCGCAGTCAAAAACCAGATCTCGCTGAACCTGCTGAATGCCGGTCAGGGCGTTATTATCACACTCGGCATGGTGGTGTTGTTGTGGATGGCAGCCAGTCGGGTAACCACCGGCCAGATGACGGTGGGAGATATTGTCCTGATCTCGGCCTATCTGACGCAGTTGTATGCGCCGCTCAATTTTCTGGGATTCATCTATCGCGAAATCAAGAACTCCCTGTCGGATATGGAGCGCATGTTCGGTATCCTTGATCAGCACCAGGAAATTGAAGACACGCCACAGAGCGTACCCATGGACACGCGCAATGCTCAAATCCGCTTTGAACATGTGGGCTTTGCATACGAGCCGGAAAGGCAGATACTACACGACGTGAGCTTTACGATTGCAGCGGGCGAGACAGTTGCCGTGGTCGGGACCTCAGGAGCCGGAAAATCCACGCTGTCGCGATTGCTGTTTCGCTTCTATGACGTTACATCAGGACGAATCACGATCAACGGCCGTGATATCCGGGAGTACACCCAACTGAGTCTGCGCCAGCATATCGGCATCGTGCCGCAGGACACGGTCCTGTTCAATAACAGTATTTACTACAACATCGCCTATGGGCGTCCAGATGCAACACGGGAGGAAGTGCTCGAAGCTGCCCGGGCTGCCAGCATTCACGAATTCGTGATGTCGCTGCCTGAGGGGTATGACACGCAGGTGGGCGAGCGTGGTCTGAAATTGTCTGGGGGCGAGAAGCAGCGCGTGGCCATTGCCCGCACCATTCTGAAAAACCCGCCCATACTGGTGCTGGATGAAGCGACCAGTGCGCTGGATACGCGTACCGAAAGAGCGATCCAGGATGAACTGTACAAAATTACCAAAGGGCGCACCACCATGATTATTGCCCACCGCTTGTCCACGATTGTG